>DVIK01000011.1 GCA_018711385.1 Candidatus Coproplasma avistercoris | reverse complement strand
CCCGCTTTTTGAAATATTCACTGTTTTTTAAGTTTTTTGTTTATCATGCGCTTTATCGATGTGCGGTGTTCCTCGCCGCCCAGCAGCTTATACAGGTTTTTGTGGTGGGCTATCCATGTGAACAGGTTGATGGCGAGCAGCAGCATGAAGCAGAAGATGACCCAGCCGTTTTTGAGTTCGTGCACATACCTTGAAAAGAACAGCGCCGCCTGCCAGATGGAGAACGCCGAGACACCGAGCAGCGAGCCCATGGAGCCCCACTCGGACACGGCGATGTAGGCGAACACTATAAGGCACACGCCGAGGCCTATGAACACATACCACCAGCATTCGCACGAGAGCGCCACCCAGAAGAGGCCGAGCGTGGAGGCTATGCCCTTGCCGCCTTTGAACTTCATGGTAACGGGGAAGATATGGCCTATCACGACGAACAGCCCGCAGAAGTAGCGCATGACGTCCGCCACCACCACGTCGGTGCCCGCAAACACGCTGTTGCGGAAGATGAAATACACCGCCAGCACGGGGAGGCCGCCCTTGAGCGCGTCGCAGAAAAAGTTGATGATGCCCACTTTAAGCCCGAAGGTGCGCATCATGTTCATCGTGCCGGGGTTGCCGCTGCCTACGTCGCGTATGTCGCGGTTTTTGAACTGCGAGATTATCACCGCAAAGTTGAAACAGCCGACGAGGTAGCACGCCGCGGCGGCTATTATGAAGTAATACCACTTTTCGGAAATATAGAAATCAACCACTGTACACCTCTTGCCGCGCCGTGCGCTCAGTTATCTTCCTTTTTATCGCGCGTGACTATCCTTATCGGTGTGCCCGAAAAGTCGAACGCCGCGCGCAGAGTGTTCTCTAAAAAGCGTTTATAGGAAAAGTGCAGAAGCCTGCCGTCGTTTACGAACAGCGCGATCGCGGGGGGAGCTTCGCCTATCTGCGTGACGTAGTAAATTTTAAGCCGTCTGCCGTTGTAGGAGGGCGGTTCGTTGGCGCGCACCGCCGAACTTATGACGTCGTTGAGCACGCCCGTCTGTATGCGCCTGCGCGAATTTTCATACACCTGCTTTACCGCGGCAAGTATTCTGTCTGTGCGCTGGCCCGTCTTTGCCGAGATATACAGCGAGCGGAAGTAGTCCATGAATTTGAGGTCTTCTTTGAGCTTTGCCTGAAACTCGTTTATGGTGTTCGTGTCCTTTTCCACGAGGTCCCACTTGTTCATGAGCACCACCGAAGGCTTGCCCTGTTCGTGCACGTAGCCGACTATCTTGGTGTCCTGCTCGGTGAGGCCCTCGGTGCTGTCCACCACCAGCAGGCAGACGTCGGCGCGGCGCACCGCGTCGAACGCTCGCATGACCGAATAGTACTCCACGTCGTCCTCCACCCTGCTCTTCTTTCTGATGCCTGCGGTGTCGATTATGGTATATTGAGTGCCGTCGGGGGCGGAAAAGAGCGTATCTATGGCGTCGCGCGTGGTGCCGGCAATGTCGGTCACTATCGAACGGTCGAAGCCTAAAAGCCTGTTCACAAGACTGGACTTGCCCGCGTTGGGCTTGCCCACTACGGCTATCTTTATGCTGTCGTCCTCCTCTGCCGGCAGTTTTTCGAAGTAGCTTACAACCTCGTCCAGAAGGTCTCCAAGCCCCGTGCCGTGCTCCGACGAGATTCCGTAAGGCTCGCCCAAACCGAGCGAATAGAACTCGAACAGCTTTTCGGGGGAGTAGTCGTCAAGCTTGTTGACCACGAGGATGACCGGCTTTTTGCTGCGGCGGAGCATATCCGCCACGTCGTAGTCGGAGGAGGTGAGCCCCTCTTTGCCGTCCACGAAAAAGAGTATGACCTGGGCGGTATCTATAGCCACCTCCGCCTGCTTTTTTATCTCCTTCCACATGGTGTCCTGCGATTTGAGCTCTATGCCGCCCGTATCCACCATGGAAAAGGCGCGCCCGCGCCACTCGGCGTCGGCATAGAGGCGGTCGCGCGTGACGCCCGGCCTGTCTTCGGTTATTGCAATTTTTCTGCCTGCCACCTTATTGAAAAAGGTGCTCTTGCCCACGTTGGGCCTGCCGACTATCGCTACGAGCGGTTTTGCCATCTGTTACCTGCCGTCAAATTTTATATTCAGTTATATTATAATTGAATCCGCTCGCTTTGTAAAGAAAAAACGGCTTGCCTTTCGCGCAAGCCGTATGATGCATTGAAGTTACCTGGGAATGACGCTGAACACGCAGCCGAGGACATAGATGAGCATCGCCGCCCAATAGATTATTTTCCACACCTGCGCCTTGCCGCGCACATAGTTGTATGCGGGAAACGCCACGGCAACGAGCAGCGCGAGCTTGGCAATCATGTCGAGTATGCTGATGATGGTGAAGCTGATCTTTACGAGGTTGAGTATGCCGCTCGCAATGAACAGCGCCGCCGCAAGGAAGATGCCCCAGAACGCGCACAGCTTTACGATGTCGACCGTCTCCCTGCGCACGATGCGGCGTTTTGTAGTCTTCTGATTGTTGTTCTTGTTGTTATCTGCCATATTATACCTCCTGCAGATTTTTACAGGCAATATTATATCACCATACGCAAAAAATTTCAACGTCACGGCTGAACTTTTTTGAGTTTTTTGAGCACGTCGGAAAAATAATCGGGCAGCGGGGCCTCGAAGCTCATCCTCTCGCCCGTGGAGGGGTGCGTAAATTCCAGCCGCGCCGCGTGCAGCAGCTGGCCGCCGAGCGCGAATTTCTGCCTCTTTATCCCGTAAACGGGGTCGCCCACGACGGGGTGCCCGAGGTACTTTGCGTGCACCCTTATCTGATGGGTGCGGCCCGTCTTTAAGTCGAAACGGCACAGAGTATAGCCGATATAACGCTGCATCACAGTGAAATCGGTTATTGCGAGCCTGCCCTTGTCCGCAGGCACCACCGCCATTTTAAGCCTGTCCTTCGGGTCGCGGCCTATGTATGTGGCGACGGTGCCGCAGTCCTGCTTCAAATTGCCCTCCAAAAGGGCGATATAGGTGCGGCGGCAGCTCTTTTCGGCTATCTGTTTTGAAAGACTGAGGTGGGCGGCGTCGTTCTTTGCCACCACCAAAAGCCCCGAAGTATCCTTGTCTATGCGGTGGACTATGCCGGGGCGGATGATACCGTTTATGCCGCTGAGGCTGTCGAGGTTATAGAGCAGCGCGTTGACGAGCGTTCCCTCGGTGTTGCCGTTGCCCATGTGAACGGTCATGCCCTGCGGCTTGTTTATCACGGCGAGGTCGGCGTCCTGATAGACTATATCCAGCGGAATATCTTCCGCCTTTACGCCGTACTCCTCCGCGTGGGGCACGGTTATTTTCACCTCGTCGCCCCGCCTTATCTGCTGCGAAGCCCTCGCAGGCCTGCCGTTTACCGTAACACCGCCGCTCTCGAATATCTTTTTGAGCGCGGAGCGCGTCATCTCCGTCATTTTGCCGCACAGATACACGTCGGCGCGGCCGCAGTCTTCTTCGGCGGCAAAGGTATACTCACCGCTCCCCATCGCCTTCCTCCGGGCTATCCTCCCCTTCTTCGGGATGCTCCGCCGGATCGCCTGCAGGGGAGCCGTCTTTGCCTTCGCCCCGTTCGCGCTGCGCCTGCTTTGCCCGCCCGGTGAGAGGGAACAACGCACCCTCGTCGAAGAACAGCAGCACCACGACGAGCGCTATGCCGCCGAGCACTATCCAGAAGTCGGCGAAGTTGCAGTAGGCGTCGACGATCAGCAGCCACACGAAGTCGCGCACCTCGCCGAAGGCCAGCCTGTCGATAAGGTTGCCTATCGCGCCCGCGAACACTATATACAGGCAGAGTTTGAGCACGAAGTGCCTGTCGTCCGAAAGGCCGAGCATGAAGCCGACTATCACCGCGCAGAGCACAAAAGTGAGCGCTATTAAAAAGGGCTGCCCCCACGACTTATCCGCCAGCCACGAAAAGCCCGCGCCGGGATTGCGGTGGCCGCTCTCCACCTCGATAAAGCCGGGAATGACGGTAAAGTTCCAGCTGTTGAGCTCCTCGAGGTGCTTGGTTATGAGGTCGGTTGCAAGCAGCACGGCGAAAACGCCGAAAAATATGGCGCTCTTCCACGTGAGGTTGGATTTTATTCTTTTGAAAATGCCGATAAAAAATTCTTTAACTTTCATATCCCGCATAATTATACCATACCTTTGCAAAAAACTTAACCGTTTTTGCGCACAAAATTTTTAATGCTGCGCTTTACATTTTGCCGCGCATATGATAAAATAAGCGGACAAACCAGACGAGAGGACATCATGAGCGAACTGCTTTTGCGACTGTTCGTGCCCAACGGAAGCGCCGACGACCCCGAGGTGCGCGCGCGCTGCGGACAGCTTTCGGGCATTACGGGCATAATACTCAACATACTGCTGGTCGCGGGCAAGCTGACCGTGGGCATCATAGCCGGCTCTGTGGCGATAATCGCCGACGCGGTAAACAACTTTTCCGACGCAGCCTCCTCGGTGATAACGCTGATAGGTTTCAGACTGGCGGGGCAGAAGCCCGACAAGGAGCACCCCTTCGGCCACGGCAGGATAGAATACGTTGCGGGGCTGATAGTTTCGGTGCTGATAATATTCATGGGCTTCGAGTTGGCGTGGTCTTCGATAGAGAAGATAATCACCCCGTCGCCGACGGAATTTTCGTATGCGGCGATGGGCGTGCTGATTGCCGCCATACTTGTAAAAGTGTGGCTGTTCTGGTTCAACCGCAAGATAGCAAAGCGAATAAACTCCGCCTCGATAGCGGCCACCGCCACCGACTCGCTTTCGGACGTGATAGCCACTACGGTGGTGCTCGCCGCGCTGATAGGCGGGCAGTACACCGACTTCCCGATAGACGGCGTTGCGGGCATAATAGTGGCGCTGTTCATATTCAGATCGGGCTGGGGCGCGGTGAAGAGCACTCAGGCGCCGCTACTCGGCAGGCCGATGAGCAAGGAGCTTGCCGACGAGATAGATAAACTTGCGCTGGAACACGAGAACATCTTAGGCATACACGACCTTATTTACCACGATTACGGCCCCGGCCGCGCGATAGTTTCCTTCCATGCCGAGGTGCCAGCGGACGGCAACCTTATGGAGACGCACGAGATGATAGACCACATCGAGCGCGAGATCCGCGAAAAGTTCGGCATAGAGGCGGTCATACACATGGATCCCATCGTAGTGGACGGCGACACCGAGGAGATGCGCACCCTTGTGGAGGGCGTTGTGAAAGAGCTTTGCCCCGATGCAACCATACACGACCTGCGCATTGCCGAATGGGATAAGATACGCAACGTGTACTTCGACGTGATAGTGCCCTACGGCATGAAGCAGTCGGACGAGGAGATAGCCGCAAAGATCAGGGACGAAATCCAGAAGAGGAGCGGATTCAACGCCGTGCTGCACATAGACCACCCCTTTATAGAGAGCTGAAAACAAAAAAATGAAAATGCGGCCCGCCGTGAGGCGGGCCGCTGTTTTATTTGTGAATGTACGGAGGTCGATCACCCTTTAAGACAAGGGAGACTTAAAGGCCGTTCAGCCGACGCGCATCTTGCGGCGCCTGTATTCGAGCTGCTCCTCGCGGGAGAGCTGTTCGGCCTCGACGAGCTCTTCTTCGTTCAGCTTACCGGAAGTTTGCAGCGAAGCAATATACCCGCCGGGTTCCAGCCTCCACCCCTCGCCGCGCAGCGCCCTGAACAGCCGCAAAAACAGCGTGCGGACATCGCGCCAAAGCGAATAGCGTTCGGGATAGCGGCAGTCGGCGGCAAACAGTTCGGGGTATTCCGGCTGCGAGTCGAAAGATTCCGATGCCGCCGCCAAAAGCCCCGGCCGGACGTCGAAGCGAGCGGAGTATTCCTCGGGCACGAGCACGCTTTCGGTATAGGTGAGCAGCGCGGGACCGATGAACGACAGCCCGCCCGTGACCACGGAGAGCAGCAGAGGCAGGCGGGATATGCGCTTGCCGAGTCCGCCTCCGGCACAGAATACGCGCGCCTTTACCGGTTCGCCATCCCTGCCTGCAATGACGATGTAGTCGAACACCCTGCCGGCGCGGTATCTGCACACGGCGGCGCAGACGCCGAGCACGGGCAAAGTTACCGCCGCGAGCAGGGCGCCGAATATCACGTCGAGCGCGCGCTTTGCGAAGAAGCGGTAATTTACCGAAAAGAAGAATACGACGATCGCGACGGCGACTATGCAGTAGACTGCTATGCCGGCGGGCGAGGCGAGGAAATCAAGAAATGCTTTCATCTGCCGCCTCCCTCGCGTTTTGCGCAAGGCCTGTTATGCCCTCTATGCGATCGTGCACAGCCTCCAGCCCCTGCCTGGTCTGCGCCGATGTCAGGATAATGTCCGCCGTGCCGCATTTGAGCGTCGCGGCTATGTTCTTTACGCCGTTCATCGCCGCCATGCGCGAGAGCTTGTCGGCCTTGGTAGCTATCACAGTGAACGGGATGAGCCCCGCATACAGAAAGTTCACCATGTTCACGTCGTCCGCCGTGGGAGCATGGCGCACGTCGACCAGAGAAAAGGCGTGCGCGCAGTTGGAGCGGTCGGCAAAAAAATCCTCCATCAGCTTTGCCCAGCGCGCCTTTTCCGCCTTGGAGACTTTGGCGAAGCCGTAGCCGGGGAGGTCGGCAAGCATGAACGCGCCGAAGTCGAAGTAGTTTACAAGCCGCGTCCTGCCGGGATCCTTTGAGACCCTTGCCAGCTTTTTGCGGTTTGCGAGCATGTTTATAAAACTCGATTTGCCCACGTTGGACTTGCCGCAGACTGCGATCACCGGCTTTTCGCAGTGCAAAAACTGCGACTTCGAAGCCGCGCTGGTTACAAATGTTACATCGGTTATTTTAAGCATATGTGCGGCCCTTTTGCCCTTACAGCCCTATTATCGCGTTGCGGAACACCGCGTCGGCGGCCGATACGGGGATAAAATTTATCTTGCTGCGTACGTCCTTGGGGATCTCTTCGAGGTCCTTTACGTTGTCCTTGGGGATTATTACGTTTTTGACGCCCGTGCGATATGCGGCGAGCGCCTTTTCCTTTAAGCCGCCTATGGGCAGCACGTTGCCGAGCAGCGTTATTTCGCCCGTCATTGCCACGTCGCCGCGCACGGGCTTGCCCGTGAACGCCGAAAGGATGGCAGTCGCCATGGTGATGCCGGCGCTGGGGCCGTCTTTGGGGGTGGCGCCCTCGGGCACGTGGATGTGTATGTCGGTGTTTTCGAACGCCTCGTCGGCGATGCCGTATTCGCCGCTGTTGGAGCGGATGTAGCTTATGGCGGCGCGGGCGCTCTCCTTCATGACGTCGCCGAGCTTGCCGGTGAGCTGGATCTCGCCCTTGCCGTGCATGGCAGAGACTTCGATGGTGAGCGTGGTGCCGCCCACCGCAGTCCAGGCAAGCCCCGTTGCGGCGCCCACCTCGTCGCGGTGTTCGGCCTCGTCGCTTCTATAGCGCGCGGGACCGAGCAGGGCGTGCAGCCCCTCCGCCGTTATCTTGCGCCTGGCCTTTTCGCCCTCCGCCACCTTTACCGCCGTCTTGCGGCACACCGCGTCGATGTTGCGCTCCAGCGAGCGGACTCCCGCCTCGCGCGTGTAGCCCTCGATGAGCGCGCGCAATGCGCCATCGGTGAAGGCAACGTCGCCCTCTTTCAGCCCGTTGGCGTTAAGGCGCTTGGGCACGAGATAGCGCTTGGCTATCTGCAGCTTTTCCTCTTCTGTATAGCCGCCGATCTCGATGAGTTCCATCCTGTCGAGCAGCGGCGAGGGAATGGTCTCCACGCTGTTCGCCGTGGTTATGAAGAGCACCTTGGAAAGGTCGTAGGGGACTTCGAGGTACCTGTCGCGGAAGGTGTTGTTCTGGGCGGGGTCGAGCACCTCCAAAAGAGCGCTGGCCGGATCGCCGCGCATGTCGGAGGAGAGCTTGTCTATCTCGTCCAGCAGAAACACGGGATTTATAGTGCCGGCGTTCTTTATGCCGTAGATTATTCGCCCGGGCATGGAGCCGATGTAGGTGCGCCTGTGTCCCCTTATTTCCGCCTCGTCCTTTACGCCGCCCAAGCTCATCCTTACGAACTTCCTGCCGAGGGCGCGCGCCACCGACGCGGCTATGGAAGTCTTGCCCACGCCGGGAGGGCCCACAAAGCACAGTATGGGCGCGTTGAGGCTGCCCGTGAGTTTGAGCACGGCCAGGTATTCGGTTATCCTCTCCTTTATCTTTTCCAGTCCGTAGTGGTCCTCGTTGAGGATCTTGACCGCGTCTTTAAGATCGGCGGTGTCCTCGGTCTGCTCGGTCCACGGAAGGGCTAAAAGCCAGTCGAGGTAGTTGCGTATCACCGTGTATTCGGGCGAGGACGACGACATCTTGTCCATCTTAGCGACCTCTTTGAGCGCCTTTTCCTCGATTTCGGCGGGCATCTTTTTGGCCTTTATCCTGTCGGTGAGCGCGATGCGCTCGTCCTCGTCGTCGCCAAGCTCTGCGTGTATCGCCTTGAGCTGTTCGCGAAGGTAATAGTCGCGCTGGTTCTTGTCTATGCTCTGACGGACGGCGGCGCTTATCTTTCTGCCGAGGCGCATTATTTCAAGCTCGTCGTTGAGGCACTTTTCCAGCATGCGCAGCCGTTCGGTCACGTTGTCGCACTCGAGCATGCGCTGCTTGACCTCGTCGCGCAGCGGCAGGGCGCCCGCAGCGAGGTTTACGTATTCGTCGGGGTCGGAGCACCTGTCCAGACGGGCTATCGCATCCTTGGTGAACCTGTTTTCGGTAGAGGTGATGTCGCGCATTATGTCCTTTGCAGTGCGGAAATACGCCTCTTCCAGCGTGAGGTCGCCGTGGGTTGATCTCAGCTCGTCCGCCTCGGCGAAGAAGCAGCCGTCGAAGGTGAAACTGCGCACGCGCACACGGCAAAGGCCCTCGGCGAGGATGCGCACGCTGTCCGAGGGCAGGCGCGTGATCTGCTTTATTTTGACCACCGTGCCCACGCGGCAGATGTCCTCCGCCGTTATTTCGTCCTTTTCCGGCTCCGGCTGGGCGCAGACGAGCAGCTGCATATTGTTTTCCGCAGCGCTCTTGACCGCGGCGAGCGAAATGAGCCTGCCGGCGTCGAACGTTATAGTGGTGTCCGGGAATACCACTCTGCCGCGCAAAGCGACCACCGGTATGCCGTTGAAATATTTTACTGCCATGTTATTTTACCTTATTTCCAAAATCGGGGGAGCGCACGCTCCCCCGATGAGTTCGATGACCGAAGCGGCAGGCCGCGGGAAAATTGTTCCGCACGGCAATGCGCGCCGCAGCGCGGCGGGAAAGGCCGCTTTAAGCAGATTTTTTATAGATGAGCCTCGGTTCGGCGTTATCCGTTACGCACTCCCTTGTGACTACCACCTCTTCCACGTTCGGTTCGGAGGGGAGCTTATACATCACCGAGGTCATGAAACTTTCGATGATGGTGCGCAGACCGCGCGCGCCCGTCTTGAGCCTTATGGCGGTGTTGGCTATCTCCCTTACGGCGGCGGGTTCTACCGTGAGCTTTACGCCGTCGAGCGCGATCAGCTTCTGATACTGCTTGATGATGGCGTTCTTGGGCTGGGTGAGTATTTTGACCAAAGCCTCTTCGTTGAGCGGATGCAGGCTTACCACTATGGGCACCCTGCCCACGAATTCGGGGATCAGCCCGTATTTGGTGAGATCCTGCGGCTTTACGTCGGCGAGCATCTCGTAGGAGACTTCGTTGTCGGCGAGCTTTACCTGCCCGCCGAAGCCGAGGGAGGTGGTGTCCTTTCGCTTCTGCACTATCTTGTCCAGACCCACGAACGCGCCGCCGCAGATAAAGAGTATGTCGGTGGTGTCTATGCGCAGGCATTCCTGCTGGGGATGCTTCCTGCCGCCCTGAGGGGGCACGTTGGCGACCGTGCTTTCGATTATCTTCAGAAGCGCCTGCTGCACACCCTCGCCCGAGACGTCGCGCGTGATGGAGACGTTTTCGCCCTTGCGTGCGATCTTGTCTATCTCGTCGATATATATGATGCCGCGCTGGGCGCGCTCTATGTTGTAATCGGCGTTCTGAATGAGTTTGAGCAGTATGTTTTCCACATCCTCGCCCACGTAGCCCGCCTCGGTGAGGGTGGTGGCGTCGGTGGTGGCGAAGGGCACGTTGAGTATCCTTGCGAGCGTGCGGGCGAGCAGCGTCTTGCCGCAGCCCGTGGGGCCGAGCAGCAGGATATTGCTCTTTTCTATTTCGATGTCGTCGTCCTTCTTCGAAGAACCTGCGTTGTTTATGCGCTTGTAGTGGTTGTATACCGCCACGGAGAGCACCTTTTTGGCCTCGTCCTGGCCGACTATATATTTATCGAGCTCCGCCTTTATTTCGGCGGGCTTCTTTAAGGGGACGGGTTCAAACTTGTCGCCGACCTCCTCCTTTACCATGTCGTAGCCTATTTCAAGGCATTCGTCGCAGATGCACGCCCCGTTCTGCCCCGTTATGAGTTTGTTGACCAACTCTTCGGGTTTGCCGCAGAAGGAGCAGTATCTCTTTTCTTTCATTTACACCTCCTCGCCGCAGACAGCGCGGCGGTATGTATGCCGTGCAGGCTCAGCGCTTGGTGAATACCTTATCGATAAGGCCGTATTCGAGCGCCTGCTGCGCGGTGAGATAGTTATCCCTGTCGGTGTCGCGCTCGAGCTGCTCCACGGGCTTGCCGGTGTTTGCGGCAAGTATCTCGTTGAGCTTGCGCTTGGTGCGCAGTATGTGCTCGGCGGCGATCTGAATGTCGCTCGCCTGGCCCTGCGCGCCGCCGAGAGGCTGATGGATCATGATCTCGCTGTTGGGGAGAGCGAACCTCTTGCCGCGCGCGCCGCTCGAGAGCAGGAACGCGCCCATGGACGCCGCCATGCCTATGCAGATGGTGGAGACGTCGCACTTGACGTAGTTCATCGTGTCGTAGATGGCGAGGCCCGCCGACACGCTGCCGCCCGGGCTGTTGATATACAGCGAGATATCCTTCGAAGGGTCCTTTGCCTCGAGATATATCAGCTGCGCCACTACAGTGTTGGCGGTGGCGTCGTCTATTTCGCCGCTCAGAAAGATTATCCTGTCTTCGAGCAGGCGGCTGTAGATGTCGTAAGAGCGCTCCCCGCGGGAGGTCTGCTCCACTATATAGGGCACGAGCGCGCCCCTTACGTTGTCATTCATTTCAAACTCCTTCCCCGCATCAGCGGGCCGGCTGCCGGTCATTCCGTGTAGAGGTCGTTGTTGGCCTTGAGGAAGTCGAACAGCTTGGTGATTATTATGTCGCTCTCGATATAGCTGAGCTGCCTGGGATCCATGTTCTTTTTGTACTCTTCGGCGGCCTTGCCGACAGACTCTGCCTGCTCGGCTATCTTGGCCTCCACCTCGGCCTGCTCCGCCTTTATGCCCTCGGTGCGGACTATCTTGTCGATGACGAGGCTTGCCATCACCTTTTCGCGCGCGGAAGCGGCGAACTGGGCGCGGAAGTCCTCCATCGAAGTGCCCGTGTATTTGAGATAGTCTTCGAGCCTGAGGCCCTGATACATGAGGCGGGTGGCGAAGTCCTGCACGCTCTTATTTATCTCGGAATCTATCATTGCCTGGGGGATCTCCGCCTTGGAGGTGTCGCAGATGGCCCTTATTATGCTGTTCTCCGTTTCGTTGAGGCTGCGATCGGCCGCCTGGCGCTCAAGCCTTTCGCGGCACTTCTTTTTGTATTCCTCCACCGTTTCGCAGCCGGCGTTCTTCTTTACGAACTCGTCGTCGAGCTCGGGGTACTTCTTTTCGGTTATCTTGTTGAGCTTTATGGCGAACACGGCATCCTTGCCCCTGAGTTCCTCGGCCTGGTAATTTTCGGGGAACTTCACGGTGATGTCCTTGTTTTCGCCGACCTTCATGCCCTCGACCTGCTCTTCGAAACCGGGAATGAACGCGCCGCTGCCCAGCTCGAGGTCGTAGCCCTCGGCCGTGCCGCCTTCGAACTTCCTGCCGTCGATGCTGCCCGAGAAGTCGATGTTCACGGTGTCGCCGCTCTTGCAGGCGCGGTCGGTCACGTCGGCCTTTTCGGCCTTGCTCAGGGTGATGCGCTTTGCCTCGGTCTCCACTTCCTCATCGGTTACATTATACTCATACTTCCTGATTCTTAAACCTTTGTACGAGCCGATCTCTATGTCGGGCTTTACGGGCACTACCGCGGTCAACGTAACGCCCTTCTCTTCGGAGATGTCG
Organism: Candidatus Coproplasma avistercoris; assembly: GCA_018711385.1. GTDB lineage: Bacteria > Bacillota > Clostridia > Christensenellales > Borkfalkiaceae > Coproplasma > Coproplasma avistercoris. The sequence goes on along the minus strand of DVIK01000011.1, from coordinate 11,811 downwards.
TCTACGGAGAGCGAAGGCTCGCCCACGGCGGTAAAGTTCTCCTTTTCCTTTTCGAGTATGCCGTCCCAGCTTTCGCCGTAGAGGATGTTGAGCGCCTCGTCGAAGAATACGCCCTTGCCGTAAAAATTTTCTATGACGCGCCTGGGCGCCTTGCCCTTCCTGAAGCCGGGGACGCTCATCCTGCCCTTCGTGCGAAGGTACGCCTTGTTTATGGCATCTTCCCATTCCTCTGCGGAATAGTTTACAGTTACCTTTACCGTGCTCTTTTCTGCGGGTTGAGTTGTGTAGTTCATTGATTTTCTCTCCGTTTGATATATATGGATTTATTTTGCCGTTGCATGTGCCGCGGAGGCGCGGTGCGCGCGCTTTTATATAATAGTATAACTCCGCATAGCAAACATTTTAACACAATACTTTGTTTTTGCAAAGCGTTTTGCAAGAACAACTTCAAATAATATTTTACTTTTGCCGACGTTTAATGTATAATCGTGAGCACGGAGGTTACTATGCCGCAGGACGCATTTACTTTGAGATACGTTATACGCGAGCTGGACGCAAAGCTGCGCGGGGGAAAAATATCGCGCATCAATCAGCCGTGCAGGGACGAGCTTACACTGATTATATACACCGCGGCGGGCACCGTTAAACTTGAAATATGCGCGCACGCGCAAAATTGCAGGATAAACCTTACCGCCGCAGACAGGCACGCGCCCAGGGAGGCGCTCGCCTTCTGCATGCTGCTGAGAAAGCACCTTGCAAACGCCGAGATAGTTTCCGTCACCCAGCCGGGGTTCGAGCGCATAGCCGCGATAGAGTTCGACTGCAGGAGCGACTTCGAGCGGGCGCGCCGCACCCTTTACTGCGAGATCATGGGCAAGTACAGCAACGTGATACTGTGCGAGGACGGGAAGATCCTGGGCGCGATGAAGACAGCCACCCTTGAAAACGGCGCAAAGCGCATACTGTTCACCGGGGCGCGCTACGAACTGCCCGCCCCGCAGGACAAGGCCGACCCGACCGACCTTGCCGCGCTGGAGCAAGCGTTCGGGGGCAGGGAGGCGACGGACGCCGACTTTATCGCAAACCGCATTACGGGGATATGCTATTCCACCGCCCTGGATATAGAGGCGGCGTTCGGCGGGAAGGCAGCCGCGCGCGACGTTTACGACTATGTGGACGGGAAGTTCTATTCGCCGTGCATAACGCTGCGCGGGGAAGAGCCTTCGGACTTCAAGGTGTGCTGCTTTGAAGGGAAGCGCCTGCCCCGCCACTCCGTGCTTGAAGCGCAGAGCGAATATTACGCGTATGTGTGCGCCAGAAATGAGTTCGAGGACAGAAAGCGCAGGCTCGGCGGGGCGCTGAAAGCCGCCGAAAAGAAGTGCGCAAAGCGGCTCGACATAATACTCACCCGCCTTTCGGAGTGCCGCGACATCGATGAAGTCAAGCTGAAAGGCGAGCTGATTACCGCCAACATATATGCGATCGAACGCGGCGCGGAGAGCTTTGAGGCGGTAAATTATTACGACGAAGATTCGCCGAGTATAACCATAAAGTTAGACCCGCGCCTTACGCCCGCGCAGAACGCGCAGAAGTATTACAAACGGTACGCAAAGCTCAGGCGCACGGTTGAGGCGCTGGCGGTGCAGCGCGAGGAGACCAAGCGCGAGGCGGGATACCTTGCGAGCATACGCTGCGCGCTGGAGTCCGCCGATGACATGCGCGACTTCGAAGAGGTGCAGACCGAGCTGGAGAACATTGGCGCGCTGAAACCCGCCAATGCCGGAAAAACAAAAAAACAGCAGCCCGCGGCACCGTTCAGAAGGTACTTGTGCGGCGGGTTCACCATAATCGCGGGCAGGAACAACGTGCAGAACGAGCGGCTGACCAAGGGGCTTTCGGAGCGCGACCTGTGGCTGCACGCGCAGCGATACCACTCCGCGCACGTGGGCATAATTTCGGACGGACGGGAGATACCCGAAGACGTCATAAAGATCGCAGCGGAGATATGCGCATACTATTCGGAGGCGCGCGCGGGCAGCAAGGTGCCCGTGGACTACGCCTTTAAGAAGTTCGTCAGAAAGCCTTCGGGCGCAAAGCCGGGGTACGTTATCTACACCGACTACAAGACGGCGCTTGCCGCGCCGGACAGGCACGCCGAACTTTTGAGCGAGCAGAGCGGCGATTGATACGCATATATGCCGTAAATAACGCACGCACACGGCACTTTTTGCCGCATCGCGGCGGGGCGTCGGCCAAAAATTTTGCGGGCTAATTTGCAAAGTGAGGCCGATAATTATTGCATTGCGGCGCAAAATCTGTTAAAATTATCGTCAAAGAAACTTTCGGAGCAGAATACTTTGGAAAATCAGAAGGAAAATACGGCGGAAAAGCCCGCCGGAGCAAGCAGAAAGGAGCACCCGCGGCTGGCAGCGGCACTGATTTCGGTCGGCTGCGTGATAGCCGCGCTGGGCATGTTCCTGCTTATATGGTATTGGGGCGACAAGTACCCCGACTTTGACAGGCGTTTTACCGAAGAGGCCGCAATACCCGGACTGGACGAAGGGCTGGTGCCGCAGGGCATAGCCAACTACGGCGACGCGATGTTCGTGAGCGGCTACATGAACGAAGGCGGGCCTTCGCGCATATATTACCTGGACGACGGCGAGGAAGTCGGTTACGTTACGCTGGAGCTTGCCGACGGCAGCGACTATACGGGGCACGCCTGCGGCATCGCCACCAACGGAAGCAGGTTCTGGGTGGTTTCCGAAGGCACCGTGTATATGGTAAATTACGCCGACGTGACCGCCGCCGCGGCAACAAGCGGCAGCGTAAAGGTGAACTACACCTGGAATCCGCACAACAACGCCGACTTCTGCTACTTCGACGGCACCTTCTTTTACGTGGGCGAGTTCTACCGCGCGGGCAACTACGAGACAGACGAAGGGCACCGCTTCACCACCCCCGCCGGCGACGAGAACAGGGCGGTGATATACAGATACGGCACGGGCAATTACTCCGGCGACGAGGCGACGCCCTCGCGCGCATACTCGATAACAGGCGAGATACAGGGCATGGCGATATGCAACGACGAGAAAAGGTTCGTGCTTTCGCAGAGCTGGGGGCTGAAAAATTCGCACCTGCTCGTCTACCAGCCCGACACCGACGGCTACACCTACGACGCGTTCAAAGTGAACGGTTCGAGCATAAGGACGTATTATCTGGACAGCTCCACCCTTGTGGACGACTATGAACTGCCCGCGATGAGCGAAGGACTTTGCAACACGGGCGACAAGGTGTATGTATTGTTCGAATCGGGCAGCAAAAAATACGGCGCGTTCGTGCGCGAGAGCCTTAAAAACGTCTATTCGTTCAGGCTGCGCAGATAAATCCACAAACATATCCGGCTGCGGAAATTCCGCAGCCGTTTTTTATAAAATTTTTGTGTTCAATAAGTAAAAAATACGCGATATGATTTTACTTTTGGGGGCGGAATGTTTTATAATGGATATGTATGAAAGAAAGGCGTTTCCCCGCAAAAAAAATAGCCGTTCTGGCGCTGTTCACGGCGCTCGGGCTGATAGTCTTTATCATAGAAAATCAGTTCCCGCCGCTGTTCGTCCCCGGCGCAAAGATGGGGCTTGCCAACATATTTTCGCTGGCGGCGCTCATACTCTACGGCCCGATAGAGGCGTTCGTCGTGCTCATCGTGCGCACGGTGCTCGGTTCGCTGTTTGCGGGCAACATATCCATGCTGATGTACAGCCTTTCGGGCGGGGCGGTGTCGCTGGCGTTTTCGGCGATACTCATGTACCTCGCGTATCCGCGCGTGAGCGTGATGGCGGTTAGCGTTTCGGCGGCGGTGGCGCACAACATAGTGCAGTACGCCGTGTACGTGCTCGTTTCGCAGACTCCCGGCTTTTTCGCCTTCCTCCCCTATGCCGCGCTTATAGGCATACTTTCGGGCGGGATAGTCGGCGCCGTGGTGATGCTGATCTTCAAAAAGGTGCCGATGAGCGTATTTGCCAGGGCGGCGTTCGACGGCGCGCATACGTCGGGTCACGGCGGACAGACCGAAGCTGCGCCCGCCGAGGAAGGCGGCACGGACGAGCCGCTTGAATAACCAAGACTTTCGTGCGGGAGACCGCGTGAAATACAGATTCGTTAAAAAACGGCGCGCGGCATTTCTGCGCGCTGCAACAGGAGGTCAATTTTGAAAGCTGTAAAAGGCAAATTCTTTTTCGGCGGAGTTCATGTCCCCGACATGAAGGCCCTTGCAAAGGACGCGCCGATCGAAGAGCTGCCCGAGCCCGCCAAGGTGACCATAGCCATGAGCCAGTCACTCGGCAAGCCTGCCATCCCCTGCGTGAACGTGGGCGACAAGGTTGCAAAGGGCCAGCTTATTGCACAGGCGAACGGAGCGATATCCTCCAACGTGTTCGCCAGCATAAGCGGCACCGTGACCGACATCGTGATGCTCACCAACGAGAGCGGCACCGAGGGACAGTTTGTGGTCATCGAGGGCGACGGCGAGGGAAGAGTTGAGTATCTGCCCCCCATCTCCGACCCTACGGCGGAGCAGATAGTGCAGAGAGTGAAGGACGCGGGCATAGTCGGCCTGGGCGGCGCAGGATTCCCCACCGCCGTAAAGCTGCAGCCCCGCACCCCCGTGGACACGTTCATCATAAACGGTTCGGAGTGCGAGCCCTACCTCACCTGCGACTACCGCGTGATGCTTGAAAAGACGGACGAGGTGGTGCGCGGGGCCAGGTACATCGCAAAGGCGCTGGGCGTTACCCGCATCATGATAGGCATCGAGACCAACAAGCCCGACTGCATAGAGGCGTTTGAAAAGTACGACGACGTGCAGGTCGTGGCGCTGCGCAAACTCTACCCTATGGGCGGCGAAAAGCAGCTTATTTACAGCGCGACCGGCCGAAAAGTCGGCCTCGGAAAGCTGCCCGCGGACGTGGGCGTCGTGGTGAACAACGTTGCCACCTGCCTTGCCGTGTGCGAGGCGATAGAGCTGGGCAAGCCCGACCTCGACAGCATACTCACCGTTTCGGGCAGGTCGATAGAGCGCACGGCAAACGTGCTCGTGCCCGTGGGCACTCCCTTTTCCTATATAATAGAGAAATGCGGCGGCGAAAAGGATGCGCCCAAGAAGGTGGTGCTCGGCGGGCCCATGACGGGCATTGCCGTAAAGGACTATGACTACTTCGTAAAGAAGACGACGAGCGGCATACTGCTGCTCTCCGACAAGGAAGCGGCAGCCGAGGAACCCACCCCCTGCCTCAACTGCGGTCTGTGCGCCGACCACTGCCCCATGCACCTGATGCCCATGAACACCGCGTTCTATTCGAGCGCGGGCGACATAGACAGCGCAGTCAAACTGGGCGGAGTGATGTACTGCATAGAGTGCGGCATATGCGAATACGTATGCCCCGCAAAGCGGCCGCTTATCCAGGCGATAAGAAAGACCAAGGCCGCCGTGCGCGCACGCAAATCACAAGGAGGCAAATAATGGACAACAGCATAGTCATAACCACACCTCCCCACGTCAAATCCAGGCTCACGACGCGCAGCATAATGCTTGACGTGCTGATAGCGCTTGCGCCCGCAGCCATATGCGGCATAGTTTATTTCCTGGTTGACGCGCTCATCCTTGAAATAACCTGCGTGGCGTTTGCCGTTATCGCGGAGTTTGTTTATTTCTTCATCGCAAAGGGCGGATTCAACCTGCGCTTTGCAGACAGCGAAACAAAGGAGCTGAAAGGTAAGATAGCCGCGCTTAAAAAGGCGGGCCGGCCCTTCGAAGACGAGCAGGCGGCGCTTAAAGCAAAGCGCGCGGCGCTCAACAAGGCGGCCGCGGCAAAGATGCGCAGCGTGTTCTTCTCGTTTATAAAGCAGTTCGACTTCACCTCGGTGGTGACAGGCCTTATACTGGCGCTCATCCTTCCCCCCGCCGTCAACTGGTACGAGGCGGCGATAGGTTCGGCGTTTGCCATAATCATCGTTAAGATGGTATTCGGCGGCACGGGCAGGAACATCGCCAACCCCGCGGCAGTGGGCAGGGTGTTCATGTTCATATCCTTTGCCATAACCACCTACACCGCCGCCAATTTCGGCGCGGTCGCGGGCGACGAGATAACTTCGGGCGCCACTTACCTTTCGGGCGTGCTTGCGGGCACCTACGAAGTGGACGCGATGAGCCTTGCCGACCTGTTCCTCGGCACCGGCCTCATGGGCTGCATAGGCGAAACGTGCAAGCTGGCGCTGATAGTTGGCTATATCTACCTTGCCGTGAGAAAGGTGATAAAGTGGTGGCAGCCGCTTTTGTACCTTGCGGTGCTCGGTCTGATGGCTGCGGCGCTGAACGCCGACTTTGCGTACTTCCTGCCCTCGATACTTTCGGGCGGCGCCATGTTCGGCGGCATATTCATGTTCACCGACTACGTGACAAGCCCCAAGGGCGTGTACGCACAGATAGTTTACTACGCGCTTGCAGGTATCCTTACCGCGGTGCTGCGCCACTTCACCCACATCGAGGTGGTATCCTTCGTGATAGTGCTGATGAACCTGATAGTTCCCCTTCTGGATATGTGGATAAGGCGCAGGCCATTCGGCTATAAGCGCGAAAAGAAGAACGAGGAGGCGAAGAAATAATGGAAAAGAAATTTTCTGTGAAAGAGTTCTTTAAAAGCACCGCCTTCAAGTGCATATACGTGCTGCTTGCCATAGTTCTCGTGTGCGGCGTGCTGCTCGCCTTCTGCAACGACCTGTTCGAGGTGACGGCGGAAGAGAAGCTGAACAGGGTGCTCGGCAACATATACCCCGACGGCAACGTCGAAGAGATAATCTTTGATGCAGACCACGAAACCGACCTTGAAACGGAGTTTGAAAAAGGAGCCGTTGACCAGGTATATCTTATGGACGACGGCAACTACCTTATACATGCTTACGGCACGGGCGGCTTTGGCGGCAACGTGTACATGTGGGTAGTAGTCGAAATGTCCGACGGTGCTATAAGCGGCATAGGCAAAACGCAGATAGACAAAAACGACACCACCGGCGAAACTTACCTGAATAAGATCCCCGGCGCGGCATTTGACTTTTATTCGGAAAACTATGCCGACGGCGAAAACTTCGACGTTCAGGATATCAAGAGCGAAGGGCTTACGGGCGGCGCCACAATGTCGATGACCGGCGCGACCAACGCCGTGAACACCGCGCTCGAGTTTGTAAGGACGCAGCTGCTCGGCGAAGAAACCGGCCCCGATCCTTTCGAAGGATTCAGCTATACCGATTATATCGATACCGCTGCCACTACCGTTGAAATTGCAGAAGATAACGAGAGCGTTATATTCCACATAACGACCGACACTATCTACAGCGCAGCTTCGAAAGTTGACATAACCGTAAACAGCGAAGGCGTAATTACCGATTACACCATTGTGTCCGAAGGAACTACCCCCGGCATGGGATTGGAAGAGGGCATAAAAGACGTTACCGCCTACGAGAACAAGACGGCGGCCGACCTCATCCCCCTGCTCGGCACCGAGGGCGAAGACGGCTTCACATGGGAGAATGCAGACGAATCGCTTGTTACCGGCGCAACGATGACAAACTTCACCTATGTTTACGCCGCTGTATTTGCTGCAAGCAACTACCAGAACGGCTATGTGATGGCGCTTGAAAACTCCGTACAATATACTCAGTATATCGATATGGAAAACACGACGGTTGAACTTGCCGAGGACGGCACAAGCGTTATATTCAGTATAGTAGCCAAGCCTTATGTATTTACGTCTACTTTCCATATAAGCATAACCGTTGATAACACGGGCACGATAACATCAATGACTGTTCCTGCTACTCCTGCCGACGGAAACGGCTCTACAGAAGGCTTTGAAAGTTCTATGGACGAGAACGTTCTCAACGCTTCGCTCTATATAGGCAAAACGGCAGACGAGATACTTGATTATCTCGGCGGAGAGCCCAAAGACGACTTCACTTATGAAGACCTCAAAAACAATGCGGTTGCCGACAACACCATTACTTCCGGTGCTACCTACTCCAACTTCATTGTTACCTATTCTGCTCTGTTTGCTGCAAGCAACTATGAAGTTTATGCAGAGCTTATTCCCCTTAAGCTCAACCAGCAGATGAGCGAAATTTACGGCGGAAGCGTTGTTGTTGAAGCCGTATCGCTTGACGGCCTTACCGCAACGGTCGGCAAGGGCACGGTAAACACGGTTTACAGCGTTGCGGGCACGGACGATTACATTGTAAGCGCAACGGGCAACGGCGGCTATGAAAACGGCACCGTTACCTGCTGGATAGTAGTCGAAACGGAAAACGGCGCCGTGAGCGGAATAGGCAACGTTGTTATCGCAGGCAACGAAAAGCAGTCGTTTATCTCCTATATATCCGACGAAAACCTTGCACACTTCGGCGAGAGTTTCGACGGCAGCGATTTTGAGCTTGCTGACTGGAAAAACAACAATCTTACGGGCGGAGCTTCAATGTCTACGACGGCGATAATCAACTCTGTGAACATTGCCAAAAACTTTGTTTCCGCAAATCTTATCAGCGGAGGTGAAAACGCATGAATAAGTACGCAAAAATAACTCTTGACGGGCTCATCTTCCAGAACCCGACGTTCATGCTCGTGCTGGGCACCTGCCCTACGCTCGGCATGATATCCTCTGCATCAAGCTCGCTGGGCATGGGCCTTACCGTTGTGGTTATCCTCACTTTGAGCAACATGCTCATCTCGGCGCTGCGCAAAGTAATACCCAACGAGGTGCGCATCCCCGCGTATATACTTGTTATAGCCACGCTGGTGACGCTGGCCCGAATGGTGCTTGAAAAGTTCCTGCCCGACCTTTACGACAGCTTAGGAAGCTTCCTTGCTCTCATAGTTGTGAACTGCATAATCCTCGGCAGGGCAGAGGCGTTTGCAAGCAAGCATACCGTTGTTGAATCTGCGGTAGACGGCGTTGCGACGGGCTTCGGCTTCACGTTTGCGATAACCATAATGGGCATAATATGCGAATTCCTCGGCGCGGGCACGATATTCGGCGCGCACATAATGGACTTCAAGATCGGCGCGTTCACCGAACCTGCCGGCAAGTTCATCGTTTACGGCCTGAGCATAGCGGTGTTCACCTGCATAATGAACGCCGTGGAGCGCCTGAACAGGGAGCGCAAGTATCAGCCCCTTACGCGCGAATCACTCGTAAAGGAGGCAATATAATATGGCAACGTTTATAGCAATAGTGCTTGCCGCGGTGCTCACGCAGAACTTCATAACAGAGCGCACCTACGGCATCTGCCCGTTCTTAGGCGTTTCGAAAAAGACCTCATCCGCCGTGGGCATGGGCGCAGCCGTCACCGTGGTGATGGCGATAGCCACCGCCGTGACCTACCCCCTGTATGAGTACGTCATGGTGCCGCTCGGCATAGACTTCCTTGAAATAATCTTCTTCATATTCATCATCGCCGCGCTCGTGCAGATGATAGAGCAGGTAATAAAGAGGATCTCCCCCTCCCTTTACAGCGCGATGGGCATATACCTGCCGCTTATAACCACCAACTGCGCCGTTCTGGGCGTGTGCGAACTGGTGATAGGCGATATGTCGTCCATCATAGGCGAAACGGCCGCCGCTGCCATGAACACGGGCTGGGCGGTGCTGTACGCGGTGTTCGCAGGTCTCGGCTTTACGCTGGTCATGGTGATAATGAGCGGACTGAGGGAGCGCCTCAACAACTACGGCGATATGCCCCGCTCGCTCAAGGGCTTCCCCATCGCGATGGTGACGGCGGGCATAATAAGCATGGCGTTCGTAGTGTTCAGCTACATTCAGGTTTAAGGAGGGCGCTATGAATTTACTTGTTCAGATAGGTACCATAGATCTGGATACCTTAAAGACGATAGGCATCGTTGCGGGGATATTCCTCGGCATCGCGCTCGTGCTCGTGATAGCAATACTGCTTGTGGGCAAGTTCTTTAAGGTGAACGTAGACGAAAAGGTCACGCACATACTTGAAAACCTTGCGGGCGCGAACTGCGGCGGCTGCGGCTGCTCGGGTTGCAGCGGCTTTGCCGAAAAACTGGCGTGCGGCCAGGCAGACCTTGCCGACTGCCACGTGACCTCGCCCGAAAAGAAGGCGGAGATAGCTAAACTTCTGGGCGTGGAGCTCAAAGACGAAGTGCCCACCGTTGCCGTTGTAAAGTGCAACGGCGGCGTGAACGCGGCGGACGAATTCGTGTATGAAGGCAACCACACCTGCGCTTCGTGCAACACGCTGCTCGGCGGCAACAAGGCTTGCAAGACGGCGTGCCTCGGCTGCGGCGACTGCGCAAAGGCCTGCCCCGAAAACGCGATAGACGTAGTTGACGGCGTTGCCAGGGTGCGGCCCGAGAGGTGCACCTCGTGCGGGGCGTGCATAGCCGCCTGCCCCAAGCACATAATCGAGCGCATACCCGTAAGCGCGCCCGTTTATGCGGCATGCTCTTCGCATTGCCCCGGCAAAGAAGTGACAAAGCAGTGCAAGGTCGGCTGCATAGGCTGCGGGATCTGCGCAAAGAACTGCCCCCACGGAGCGATAACCATGGTCGACAACCTGCCCGTATTCGATTACACCAAGTGCACGGGCTGCATGACCTGCGTTGAAAAGTGCCCCCGCAAAATAATCCTTAAAAGGGCATAAACAGTAAAATTCACGGCGCCGCATCGCGGCGCCGTGTTTTTTATAAGGCGATTTATTACGGAGAGAAACCGCATTATCCCATTAAAACGAAGCGTTAAAAGCGGCAAGGTGTGTGAATAATCGTTTTCAAGCAATGCGCATATGTTCTGCTTGCCCCTCGCAATGGCACCGAATGGAAAAGGCATCCTGAACGGTATGATCACCTCCTGCTTGTCCCCCTTGCCTAAAGGGGGAAAGGCGAGCTTGCGAGCCAAGGGGGATACTTATAATTCAAATCAATCGCCGTTCAATTTCAAATATAACGTATAAAATCCCTAAAAATATATTGAACAGCCTGATTATTTTTAATATAATAATTCAGAGGATACTCAATGACTCTTTATAGCCGAAAACATAATAACAGCTTAACTAAATTTGCTAAAAATCTCAGAAAAAGCATGACGGACGAGGAACGCAGACTTTGGTTCTGCTTTTTGCGCGATTACCCCGTCAGATTTTTAAGACAGAAAGTAATTGACAGTTATATTGCAGATTTTTACTGTTCAAAAGCAAAACTCATAATAGAAATCGACGGTTCGCAACACTTCGACGATGAAAACATTGAATCCGACGCACAACGGACAGGGCAATTTGAACTACGTGATTTGGAAGTTATACGTTTTACTAATATTGACATTAACACAAATTTCAAAGGTGTGTGCGAATACATCGACAATATAGTACAACAACGTATATCTCTTTAACATGAATTTATTTGTATCCCTCCGGCTTGCCTGCATTACATTCGGCAAGCCACCTCCCTTTAGGCAAGGGAGGCAAGCGCAAAGATAGAGGCGCCGCGCGGCAGAATGCCGCGCGGCGCACGCCTATTTAATTTGATTCCGTATTGCTGCGCAACCCCGCCCGTTAAACCTTTGAAGAAACAAGGTCACTCAGCCTGTGACGGGGGTCACTCAGCCTGTGACGGGGGTCACTCAGCCCGTGACGGGGCGTATTATAAATTACTCTTTTACCGCAGCAGCCTGCTCATCAACCTTTGAAGAAGCAAGCAGAACGAGGAGCCGGCGGAAGGTTTGAGGGAGTGTACACAGACGTACA
>DVIK01000010.1 GCA_018711385.1 Candidatus Coproplasma avistercoris | reverse complement strand
CGCCCGTAAACTTACTTTATTTTGTCGAATTCGCCCGAGAGTATCCTTTCGCACAGCCCGTTCACGCGCAGGCGCAGCTCCTCTGCCACGTCCTCCTTTTTCTGCGAGGGCAGCGAAGAGAGGGTGACCGCCTCACCCACGGCGATGAGCCGCTTGCGCTTGTGGTAATATACCGGCCGCATGGGAATATCCCTGCCCTGCTGCTTTGCATAGGTCTTTGCCGCGAGCACGAAGCCGGGGAAGAAACTTTGCGGCTGCTCCTCGTAGCCGTTTTTCGAATCTTCGGGAAAGATCATCACGGCGATGTCCCGCGCGAGCAGTTCCGCCGTCTTTTTTACAGTGCGCGCCAGCCTGCCGTCGGGATAGGTGGGGAGCATCTTCATGCCCTTATACACGAACGCCGAAAAGAACGCCTCGAAGAATGCCCTGAACGAGGCGAGGGCGTGCGGCGAGCCGTTCTTCTGTATATACAGCACGTCGCGCAGGTAATAAAACCGCTCTTTATAGCTGCCGAGCATCTGGCTTGCGCCCCACTTTACGTGATAGACGGGCAGGAACATGCTGTATATCATGGGGCCCATCTTGTTGGCGTGGTTGGCAATGTACATGCAGCCGTCCTGCAATTTTTCGCCGAGCACTACAACGCGCGGCCTGCGAACGAACGGGCGGATGATCAGCTTGAACAGCGCAAAGACGGGCTGCCGCTTTTTGGGGGGATCGTATTCAATCTTCATCGGCAGAATTTACCTTACGCCCCGGAGTTGCAGAAAGTCACCTCTTTGCCGCGGCAATATACGGCAAGCGTGCCCGGGCCCGTGGTGGCGCCTATTATGGGGCCAATGCCCGCCGTGCGCACCGGTATATCCCTGCCGGCGAGGTTTGCCTCTACCAGCGCTTTGAGCTCTTCGGCGCCCTCGGGGCAGTCGGCGTGCATTACATATACATACTGATATTCATTGTCGCGGAAGGCGTCTTTGAACAGCTCGGCAAGGCGGGCGACGGACTTCTTCCTGCCCATGACCTTTTCCACGGCGACGTTCTGGCCGTCGGTATCGGAAATTATGATGGGTTTTACCTGCATAAGGCCGCCGAACACGGCGCTCGTGGTGCTCACCCTGCCCGCGCGCTTTAAGTAGCTGAGACTTTCGACGGTGGCGAACTGGTTGACCTCCTGCTTGTGCTCCTCTATGTATGCCGCGACCTCGTCTATGCTGCTGCCGGCGGCGCGCATGTCGGAGGCGGTCATGCAAAGTATGCCCAGGCCCATGCAGGCGTTGCGGCTGTCTATGCACACGACCTTTGTCCCGGGAAACTCTTTGAGCAGCGCATCGCGCGCCTGCAGACTGTTGCTCCACGAACTGGAGAGCGCGGACGAGCAGGCTATATAGAGCACGTCGCAGTCATTTGAAAGGTAGCCAAGAAACACCTCCCTGAACTTTTCGGCGTTTATCTGGGCGGTGCGGAAGCGCGTGCCCGAACGCATCATGTCGTAGAACTGCTTGCTCGAAAGCGTGCCCCAGTCGAGGTCGGCGGGAATGTCGTTGCCGTCGTACAAAAGGCGCATGGGTATGTAGTCAACTTCGTACTTTTTGCGCGTGGGTGCGTCGAGGTCGCAGCATGAATCGCTTACGATTACAAATTTTCTCATAAAATTTTCCGCCTTTGCATTTTTTTATATTTTTCTGCCGTTATTGCAGAACTATTATAAAGTCGTACGTTGACTGCCCGCCTTCGACCTCGTAATACTCCGCCGAGGGGAACTCCGCGGCAAAGCGCTCCCTGCACTCGGCGCGCTCTTCTTTGCTTACGCCGCTGCCGCAGAATACCACGATGAAATCGCGCCGCTCGCCGTGCAGGCTTCGCACAAGCCCTGCCGCCGCATCCGCCTTGTTGTCTGCCGCAAGCAGTATGTTCTTGCCGGATACGGCTATGTACTGGCCGGCGCTGACACTGACGCCGTTCATGTCGGCATCGCGCACAGCCCTCGCGACCGCCCCGCACGATGCCGCCTCCACCGCTTCGTCCATGGCGGCGGCTATCTCGCCGTCGTCGCCGCTGCCACAGTCGAGCGCGGTGAGCGCAACATATCCGCTGCCGCAGTCGCGGGTGGGAATGACGGTGACTTTGCAGCCGCCGCACATCGACGCAGCCTCCTGCGCGCCCATGAGCACGTTGGCGTTATCGGGAAGCAGGAACACGTTTTCGGCGTTGACCGCCTCGACGGCCTTTACGAGCGTCTCCACAGAGGGATTGCCGTATTTTTCTTCGTCTATCACCACGTCGGCGCCCAGCTCTTCGAACACCCTGCACATGCCCTCTCCGCACGCCACGGCGACCACGCCGTAGGGCTTGCGCACGCCGCGCCTGCGGAAGGAGGGTTCGGCCCTGCGCTCCTCCCTTTCGCTGTGCTGGATGTTCATGTTCTCTATCTTGACGGTGAGAAATTCGCCATACCGCTGCGCAAATTCGAGCGCGCGCCACGGCTGCATTACATGCACGTGCGCCTTTACTATGGTGCCCGTGCGGAAGGCGACAACCGAGTTTCCTATTCCGGAGAGGCGGCTGCGGAAATCTTCTATGGAAAAGGAGGAGATATCCGTCTTGTTATTGGTGAGCCGCAGCAGAAATTCCGTGCAGTAACCGAGCGTGAGTCCGCTGTCTTCGGTGAACAGCGATATATCGGGAGCAGACCTTTCCGTGGCTTCGGCGCCGCGGTCTTCGGCGGGCCGCCTGCCCGCGAGCACGTCGGCAAAGCCATGCATCAGCGCGAGCAGCCCCGCGCCGCCGCTGTCTACCGTGCCCGCCTCTTTGAGCACCGGCAAAAGCGAGGGAGTATCTTCGAGGGCGCGCCCGCCCTCTTCGAGGTAATCGGATATGTAGCCGGCGGGCGTGGAATTTTCGGTGATGCGTCCGTTGGCGTACTCCGTGGCGCGCCGCATGACCGTGAGTATTGTCCCTTCGACGGGATCGGAGAGCGAGGCGTATGAATACTCCACCCCGCGCGCGAACGCCGCGCCCAATGCGCCGACGTCGGCATATACTTTACCCGAAAGCCCGCAGGCTATGCCGGCGAACATCTGCGAGAGTATCACGCCCGAGTTGCCGCGCGCACCGAGCACCATTCCGCCCGAGAGCCTTTCGGCAACTTCGCCTATGCCGCCGTCGCAGTCGCCCACGGCGCGCAGCCCGCCCGAGAGCGTGGAGACCATGTTGTCGCCCGTGTCGCCGTCGGGTATGGGAAATACGTTGAGGTCGTTGATCTCATCCGCGTTGGCCTTGAGGTTGGCGAGCCCGCCCGCAAGCATCTCGCGCAGCATGTGTCCGTCTATCGTTCTTTCGTACATAATATCCTCTGTTATGTGGAGCCGGAGAGTGCCGACCCAATATATAATACCACACGCGGCACCGAATATCAAGAAAATTGATACAATTGTCACAAATGAATATGACATTGCAACTATTTACGCTTAAATGATACGGTATTTGTATAAACTGTATATAAACTCACGAAGGTCAGGCGCGGCTTTCACTCCCTTCGGCTGTTTACGGCGACGGCGTGCAGCGTGTGCATCGGGTAGGCTACGGGCAGGGCGGATGACAGATCTTCGGCGAACAGATCGACGCGGCACACGCACAGGCTGCGTTCCGTCCTGTAAAAGTAGGTGCCGCAGCAGGGCATGCAGCAGCAGGAATATATGGTGGCCTCTTCACCTTCATCCGTTATGCAGCTGCCGCGCGGCACCGACAGTGCGCCGAGGACGTTGAAAAATTCGGGCAGATCTCCGGAAAAATTGCCTGCAAAGAACGCCGCCCTTACAAAGCGCGATTGCGGCGAAGCATCGCCCGGCAGGCCTATGGCGCCGAAGCCCATGCCGTGAGGTTCCAGCTTTATTCCGGGACTGAACGCATTCTGCGGCTGGCGAGGCGAGAGATGCATGTAGTTTGCAAGGCCCTGCATCTGATGTCCGAACGGCGGCTCGTTGGTGAGCACGCCCGCAGGGTCATCGAAGATGTTCATGCCCCCTGCGGTACTTTCGGCGACGAACGCACGCGAGCCGTCGGCCACCAGCCAGTGGAGCGGCGCGGCGGGAAGCTGCGGCGAATAACTTTCGTGCGTGACGTTCACCCTGCCGAGAAGTTCCGCGGCCTCGTCCGCGCTCTTACAGATTGCGAGCACATAGGGGATGAGTTCGAACTGGGCGAGGTTGAGCCTGCCCTCCGCCACGGGAAAATAGCGCGCGCTGTGCGGAAAGTTGAGACCCGCCATGCACAGGCCGTGTTCGTTCATTGCGTCATAGTACAGGGGGAACTCGCAATTTATCGCCGCGCCGAGCATGGCGGCATGCTGCGCCACCGAGCCGGCATGCCTGAACGTAAACGGATAGTTGCGCGGGGTTATTACGACCTGTTCGCCGTATGACCTGTGGTAGTCGAGCGTTCGCCCGAACATAAAATTCCTGCCGGTTACAGAGATTGCCGTACACATATGATAAGTATGAACGGCGGCACGGTTTTTTATAAGTAAAGGGCAGCGAAACCGCTGCCCTTACATTGTTAAATGATCATTCCGCATCGGCAAGGCTTGTGAGCGTGCCGGAAGCGAGGTCGTATTTCCATATGGCCGAAGGATCGTCGAAGTTTTCGTTGGCGACCCACAGCACCGTCTTTTTAGTTAGGTTGTAAACGGCGCTGTGAACGGTGACTCCGCCACCGCCGTTCCACGTCCTCCTGCCCACGGCGCGGAGGATATCCATGGCGGCCTCTTCATCTTCGACGATGCCGCCCGTTCCGCCGAGCACGCCGTTTATGTAGTCGTAGCGGTCAAGCCCCTTCTGAGCGCCCTCGCCCTTCTCGTCGGCGGGCTGGTCTTCGCCGTCGTAATAACCCGGAGTTATGATGAAGTTGGTGATGGTCTGAAACCTGAACTCGCTGCCTTCGAGCAGCTCGGCATACATGGGATCGTCGTTGTAGATGACGTTGAGGCTGCGCGCAGAGCCGTCGGTGTCGTTGCTGTCGGTGACGCCTTCGGGCACCCACTCCAGAATGGCGCTCCTGCCGGTGGCGTCGGCTATCATGTAATGGAACGAGGTGTTGGCGGAATCGTGCAGGTTATACCCGCTGATGAGTTTCACCGCCTCGTCGGTGGTGGCGGCATAGTCGAGCACCATGCGGAGCATCGTGGTGGAAGTTATGTTGTCCTTTGCCACGTCCTGCTGATCGGTGGACACGGCGCCGTCGCCGGGACCCTGATAGGACATGAATATGCCGCAGCTCACGCCCTTTTCGTTTATGCCGTCGAGCGGGGCATAGGGGGCCGCGAGGCAGGTTATCTGCTGGATGAGTCCGCTCACGTCCCTATCGGTATCGGTTATGCCTACATAGTTCAGATCGACCGTGGAAAACGACTTGTACCTGCCCTCTCCGGGATCGCACATGGTGAGGCAGACGTTGGTCTTGTCGAAGTCGTAGTTGCGGCCGAAGAGGATATCGCCGTTTTCCGCCCTGGCAATGAACGAGGAGCAGCCTATATCGGTTTCGCCGATTTCGATGTCGACAAGCCCGCGCGTTATGTTGCCCGTGATGAAGTCGATCAGCTCGCTGTCGCTCGAAGCGCCGCCCCCTTCGAGAAAGTCGTCGAAATAGAAGCCCCCGGAGACGTTCATGCTGTAGACCGAACCCTCTTTGTTGGCGTCGTTGCGGCTGCGTATATGCCTGAAACTTGAAACGGTGGAGATCTCATCCCACCACACGCACGTGAACGTGATGGCTACGCACGCAACAATGAACACTATGGCGGCGAGCACTATCGCGAGCACTCGCGGCCAGATGCGCTTTTTCCTGATTTTTTCCATAATATTTACTCTCCTTTTTTCTTCCGCGCGCCCGTATTCGAGCGCTCCGCGGAAAGGTTTTTGCAATATTCTTCGAGGTTCTTTTCCACAGAGCAGAGCACGGCGTTGAATATTTCGTGCTGCTCCGCGGTGAGATCGCCCGCGGCGGCCTCCACCGCCGCCTGCGCCCTTACAGTGATGTATTCGCCGAGGCGCCTGCCCTCTTCGGTGAGAGTGATCGCGGCGTTGTATCCGCCTTCCTCCCTGACTATATAGCCGCGCTGACGCAGCAACCTGAGCGCGCGGGAGACGGCCGCCTTGTCTTCGCACGCCAGCCTTGAAAGCTCGCCCGCGGTTACAGGGCCATTTGCCGCGTAATATATGCACATCACATGTATGGCTTTAAGCCCGTAGTCGCCCATTTCGAGCAGTTTTATGCGCTGCACCAGTTTGTTCAGCCTGAGCACCGCCATCGTGAAAGTTTCAAACCTGTCGTCCATCTTCATCCCGCCGGAACCTGCAAAGACAAATAATCGTTGAATTGTCAACATGTGGCATTATAGACGGTAATCGTTGATTTGTCAACTGTTTGAAGGCAATAATTTTTATGCGGCCGCGCACATAAAAATTCCCGCCGCGTGCGTACACGCGGCGGGAAATCGCAGATAAAATCAACAGATAAGGCATATATGCGGGGAAATTCAGTCGGGAAAGCCCTCATCGATACGCGCGGCGAGCAGGCAGTCTGCCGTGGCGCGGTTGGTGGCGATGGGGATATCGTATACCACGGCTATGCGCAGCAGCGCCCTTACGTCGGGATCGTGCGGGAGGGCGGTGAGCGGATCGCAGAAGAATATCACCGCGTCTATCCTGCCCTCGGCAAGCTGCGCGCCTATCTGCTGGTCGCCGCCGAGCGGGCCCGAGAGGAAACCGTGCACCGTGAGCCCGGTGGCCTCAGCCACGCGGCGCGAGGTGGTGCCGGTGCCGCACAGGTCGTACTTTTCAAGCTCGCTCTTGCGGAACATCGCCCATTCCACGAGCTCTGCCTTTTTGTTGTCGTGCGCGATGAGCGCTATGGTCTTTCTCTTTCCGGACATATTTACCCCGTTCAACAGATGCGGATCACAACATATTCGCATCTTCATAGCTGTCGAGGTCGGTGGGAAGCTGGCCGGCAGCCCGGTCGGTGTTCACCAGCCAGGAGGACATATCCATACCCAGGTATACCTGAACGGAAACCCCTTCGACGGTGACAGTGGTATCCACGGAGGCATCGATATCGGTGCCGTAGCCGAGCAGCGCGCCGTCTGCATCGAGTTCGAAATACAGATCGAAGCAGTTGAACTGCATTGCGTCGAGGAGCTGTTCCGTAGCCGCGGAAATGTCGCCCGCCACGTTTTCGAGAGCGGAGCCGTAGATCTCGAGCCAAGCGTTCTTATCGAAACTTATCTTCAATTTGGTCGTGGTGCCTTCGTCGATAAACATAGCGGCACCATCGCCGTTGATATGCGGAAGGAGCATGGACAGGTCGCTCGTTTCGCCCATCACCTGGTCGAATATGGAATTGAAGTCCATCTTGAACTTGCCGTCCTGAGTGGCAGACTGCCCGGACGCCGTTACGCTCATACTGCCGTCTATGTACATATACGAGACGTCGTTATATGTATTGCCGCTGAAAGACATCTCCATATTCTCATTCATAGAGTCCGCACCGGCGCCCGAGATCTGCACGTTCATGCCCATAGCAAAGGACATCGTGCCCGAACCGCGCACGTCCTGTTCGGACGCGATGGTTATCGTGTGGTCGGCTCTTACGTCCATATCCATGGAATAGTTCATGGACATGCCCTCCTGCGAGGCACTCATCTCCATGCCGATAACGCCGTCGCTGTACATGCGTACATTGCGGGAGGTGCTTTCTCCCTCCACCTCGAACATGTCGTGCTGGCTGAAAGAGCTCACCTTTTCGAGCACTTCGGCGCGCTGTTCGGCGGTGGCTTCGGTCGAGAAGTCGCCTTCGATGAGGATGGCGCCGCGGCCGTCGCCGCACGCCGAAAGAGCGGCCGCAGAAGCCACAAGCCCCGTGCAGAGCAACAGCGCAACAAATTTTTTAGCCTTATTTTTCATCATTTCCCTCCGTTTGCGCATATGCGCATATTGTTTGTTGCCAACATTATACTATGATATGTGCAATTTGTCAATACCGGCACAAAAAATAAAGTTTCTTCGGCATGCCGCAATTTGCGTTGCACATAAAACGGGCGCGCCGCACCCGGCGCGCCCGTAATGAAACGTATCGGTAAAATTGTATTCAGTACGCCCTCGCGAAGATGACCACGTGCTTTGCGGGCTTGCCGCATACGGCGCACTTTTCCGCCGTCTCGCCCTCGGCATACACCCTTGCGGTGGCGGCGGTCTCTGTCTTTACCTTGTCTTCGCACTCGCGGCAGCCGCACCAGCCCGCCTTTACGAAGTTGCCGCCCTCCACGCCTTTGAGTATGCCCGCAACATCGTCGGCATAAACTATGCGCTTATCGCGCCTTTCGCGCGCGGCTTCGAGCATGTCCTTCTGAACGGTTTCAAGCAGGCCCTTCACGCCTTCGGCGAGCTCGCCGAGCGCGATCTCCGTCTTTTCCAGCTTGTCGCGGCGGAACACGAGCGCCTTGCCCGCCTCGATGTCGCGCGGGCCGAGCTCTATGCGCAGGGGCACGCCCTTCATCTCCCATTCGT
>DVIK01000002.1 GCA_018711385.1 Candidatus Coproplasma avistercoris | reverse complement strand
TTTCGCCGAAGCGCTGGCCGCCGAACTGCGCCTTGCCGCCGAGAGGCTGCTGCGTGACAAGGCTGTAGGGGCCTATGGAGCGCGCGTGGATCTTGTCGTCTACGAGGTGGATGAGCTTTATCATGTACTGCACGCCCACCGTAACCCTGTTTTCGAAGGGTTCGCCCGTGCGGCCGTCATACACCTGTATCTTGCCGTCGACCTTGCCTTCGGGGTTGAGTATGTTGTTCTCTTCGAACAGCTTCTTTATGTCCTGCTCGGTGGCGCCGTCGAATACGGGGGTGGCTATCTTCCAGCCGAGCTGCTTGCACACGAGGCCCAGGTGCACTTCGAGCACCTGACCTATATTCATTCGGGAGGGCACGCCCAGGGGGTTGAGCACTATCTGCAGCGGGGTGCCGTCTGCAAGGAAGGGCATATCGGCCTGGGGCAGCACGCGCGATATAACGCCCTTGTTGCCGTGGCGGCCCGCCATCTTGTCGCCGACCTGGATCTTGCGCTTCTGAGCGATATATACGCGCACCAATTTGTTTACGCCGGGCGAAAGTTCGTCCTTGTTTTCGCGGGTGAACACCTTAACGTCCACCACTATGCCGCCCTCGCCGTGGGGAACTTTCAGGGAGGTATCCCTTACTTCCCTCGCCTTTTCGCCGAAGATGGCGCGCAGCAGCCTCTCTTCGGGGGTGAGCTCGGCCTCGCCCTTGGGCGTGACCTTGCCGACGAGTATGTCGCCCGTCTGCACCTCGGCGCCTATCCTTATGATGCCGTTTTCGTCGAGGTCTTTGAGGGCGTCGTCCGATACGTTGGGAATGTCGCGCGTGATCTCCTCTTCTCCGAGCTTGGTGTCGCGCGCTTCGGTCTCGTGTTCCTCGATATGGATGGAGGTGAACACGTCGTCCTGCACTATCTTTTCGGAGATGAGGATGGCGTCTTCGTAGTTATAGCCCTCCCACTCCATGTAGCCGATGAGTATGTTCTTGCCGAGCGCCAGCTCGCCGTTGTTGGTTGCGGGGCCGTCGGCGATGATCTCGCCG
The DNA here is from genome assembly GCA_018711385.1 of Candidatus Coproplasma avistercoris. GTDB lineage: Bacteria > Bacillota > Clostridia > Christensenellales > Borkfalkiaceae > Coproplasma > Coproplasma avistercoris. The sequence goes on along the minus strand of DVIK01000002.1, from coordinate 7,476 downwards.
GCCTCCACTCTGTCGCCCGTGTTGATTATGGGACGCTGGTTGAGGCAGGTGCCCTGATTGGAGCGCTCGAACTTCTTGAGCTTGTACTCGTCTATAAATCCGCTGTCCGTCTTTATCTTTATGCAGTCGGAGGCAACGCCCACGGCGACGCCCGCGTTCTTTGCCGTGACAAGCACGCCCGAGTCGCGCGCGATGGCGTCCTCGATGCCCGTCGCGACTATGGCCGATTCGGTCTTCATCAGGGGCACTGCCTGGCGCTGCATGTTCGAGCCCATCAGCGCGCGGTTGGTGTCGTCGTTTTCAAGGAAGGGTATGAGCGCGGTGGCTACCGATACGAGCTGCTTGGGCGAGACGTCCATGTAGTCCATCTTTTCGGGGGGATACTGCGTGATGAGGTCCTGATGGCGGCAGCCCACGTGCCCGTTGACAAAGTGGTTGTGCTCGTCGAGCGGTTCGTTGGCCTGTGCCACGATATATTTGTCCTCCTCGTCTGCGGTGAGGTAGTCGACATGATCGGTGACGGTGGGTATGCCGTTTTCGTCCTTGACCACCTTGCGGTAGGGGCTCATGATGAAGCCGTATTCGTTGACCTTTGCAAAGGTCGCGAGCGAGGATATGAGGCCTATGTTCTGGCCTTCGGGGGTCTCTATGGGGCACATCCTGCCGTAGTGCGAGTGGTGAACGTCGCGCACTTCGAAGGTGGCCCTGTCGCGGTTGAGGCCGCCGGGGCCGAGCGCGGAGAGCTTTCTCTTGTGCGTGAGTTCCGCGGCGGGGTTGGTCTGATCCATGAACTGCGAGAGCTGCGAGGAGCCGAAAAATTCGCGTATCACCGCGGATACGGGGCGCACGTTGACGAGCGCGGAGGGCGTTACCTCCATCGCGTCCTGCGTGGCCATGCGCTCCTTTATGAGCTTTTCGAGGCGGGCTATGCCTATGCGCAGCTGGTTCTGCAGCAGCTCGCCCACCGAGCGCACGCGGCGGTTGCCGAGATGGTCGATGTTATCTATGGTGCCGATGCCGTACTGCAGGTCGATATTGGTGGATATCGACGCCACGATGTCGTCCACCGTGATGTGCTTGTGGCACAGCTTTTCCACGATGGGCTTTATCGTCTTTCTCTCGTCCTCGTCGAGCACGGTCTTGTCGGAGGAGAGCAGCGCATTGAACAGCTTGCACGCCTCCACGAACTTTACGCGCATGTCGCGGCGCTTTTCCCTGTTCTTTTTGTCCTCCGGCTTTTCGTCCTCGAGCTCCTCGGTCTCCTGAACGTAGTAGATGGCGTTTATCGCGTCGGCATACTTCGAAGCGACCTGCTCGCACGGCTGCGTCCTGCACTCTTCGGCAAGCTCGCGCATGAAGCGGAAGTTGGGATAGTATATCGTGGGCAGCAGTCCGAACATCTTGGGGTTCTTGTCGGACACGGCCCTGAAATTGACGGTGTTGTTGGCGATTATCTTATGCCTCATCTCGCCGCGCTCGGGATCGGAAACGAGCACGAACACCTCGTTCACGCCGGCGTCCTGAATGGCGAACGCCTGCTCTTCGGAGACCGTTTCGCCCGCCTTTGCCATTATTTCGCCCGTCTCGGGATTGAATATGTCCTCGGCGAGCTTGCAGCCGGGCAGACGGTATGCGAGATTGAGCTTTTTGTTGAACTTATACCTGCCGACCTTTACGACGTCGTACCTTCTGGGATCGAAGAACAGGTTGTTGAGGTGCTGGCGCACCGAGGCCTCGGTGGGGATCTCGCCGGGGCGCAGCCTTCTGTAAAGTTCGATGAGGCCGTCCGATTCCGACTTGGTGGCGTCCTTTTCGATGGTGGCCTTGATCATGGGATCGTCGGCGAAGAGGTCGAGTATCGCCCTGTCGGAGCCGAAGCCGAGGGCACGCAGAAGGACGGTAGCGCAGATCTTGCGCTTCCTGTCCACATGCACGGAGAGCACGCCCTGCGCGTCCTGCTCGAATTCCAGCCATGCGCCGCGGTTGGGGATGACGGTCGTGCCGAACATCTCCTTGCCCGTCTTGTCGCGCGTGGAGGCGTTATAGACGCCGGGCGAACGCACGAGCTGCGAAACTATTACGCGCTCGGCGCCGTTTATTATGAATGAGCCGCTGTCGGTCATCAGCGGGAAATCGCCCATGAATACGGGGGAATCGATGATCTCGTCCTTGACCTTGTTTACCAGCCTGACGTTGACGTGCAGCGAAAGCGCGTAAGTCGCGTCGCGGTTGCGGCACTCCTTTTCGTCGTACTTGGGCTTTTCGTCGAACCAGTGGTTGAGGAAATACAGCTCGTAGTGGTCGGAATAGTCGGTGATCGGCGAAAAATCCTCGAACACCTCGGTTATGCCTTCGTTTATGAACGAGGCATAGCTGGCCTTCTGGATCTCAACGAGGTCGGGGATGTCGATGACTTCGTTTATCTTGCCGAACTTTCTTCTTTCCGTTTTGCCGTACTTGTGAACAGGTAAATTCATTGAAAGATAAATACTCCTTTTTTATTCGTCTATAGACAGCGATCATCCGTATATATCTTTTCACCGGAAAAAATCATCATAGCCTTAAAATTTTCGGCCCGGCAAAATTTTTTGCCTTTTTTTGCCGCCGCACTTTACAAAACCCGCTTTATGGTATATAATTGCCTTGTTGCCCGCACAAAGGGGCGCGGCGCATGCACCGCAAGCGGCCCGCGGCGTTGCGAAAATGGCAAAATTAGCCTAATACCGCATTTTAATACATTCTATCATTATAATGGTAAGAAGCGCGCAAGTCAAGCATTTTCGCGTCTTTTCTTCGACTTTATAATAGAAAAAGGCAAAATTTACGGTGTTTTTACGGAGAACACATTGAGGATAGACAAATTTCTGAAAGTTTCGCGCATATTGAAGAGGCGCACCGTCGCGCAGGAGGCATGCTCGGCGGGTAAAGTTATGGTGAACGGCAGGCAGGCGAAGCCCCCGCACGAGATAAAGGAGGGCGACGTTGTGGAGATACTTTACAACACCGGAACGCTTAAATTCAGGGTGCTTGCCGTAAAAGAAGTTGTTAAAAAGGACGACGCGCAGAATCTTTATGAAATTATCGCCTGAATACAGTGCGCGGCGTAAGAGGTTTTGATATGAAAGTGAGCGCAATAATCTGTGCCGCGGGCACCGGCGAGAGGGCAGGATTCGGCAAGAACAAGCTGCTCGCCCCCCTCTACGGCGCGCCCGCGCTGTGGCATACCCTGCGGCAGTTCGACATAACAGAGATAGACGAGGTGATAGTGACCGCCTCATCCAACGATTACAGGGAGATAAAGGCGCTGTGTTCGCCGTTCGGATACGAAGTGGTGCTCGGCGGAAAGACGAGGTACCTCGGCGTGAGGAAGGCTTTGGAAAAGGTCACGGGCGACATAGTGCTAATCCACGACGGCGCGAGGCCGTTCGTGACGGGCAGGCTGATACGCGAGTGCATCTCCACCGCGAAAACTTACGGCAGCGCGGTGGCAGCCACCCCCGCCACCGACACGATGGCTTCGGTGTATTACGGGGTGATAACCGACGTGCCCAAGCGCGAGACGGTGTACGCCATCCAGACTCCGCAGGGCTTCCGCACGGACGACCTTAAAAAGGCCTACGAACTTGCCCATGACGACGGCATCGCCTACACCGACGACAGCGCCGTATATGCCAACTATATAGGCCTGCCGCACATATTCGAGGGCGACAGGCACAACACCAAGCTGACCTTCCGCGAGGACTTCGTGGCAGAAGCGCCCCCCGTGACCGCGCCCGAGGGCTGCCGCATAGGGATAGGCGCCGACACTCACGCCTTCGGCGGGCTGGACGATTTCGTCACGCTTGCGGGCGTAAAGATAGAGTGCGACAGCTCGCTCGTGGCGCACAGCGACGGCGACGCGGTGCTGCACTCGGTGATGGACGCGATGCTTTCGGCCGCGGGGCTGGAAGACATAGGCCACTACTTTCCCGACACCGACAGGCGGTATAAGGGCGCCGACAGCGCCGTGCTGCTCGGGCGGGTGATGGACGAAGTAAAGGAGCGCGGATTCGCGCCCGTCAACGTATCCGTGACGATAGAGGCAGAAAAGCCGAGGCTTGCCCCTCACACGGAGGCGATGAAGCAATCGCTGGCAAGGTTGTGCGGGCTGGACGCAAGCTGCGTGGCGATAGCCGCAGGCACCGCCGAAAGGCTGGGCTTCGTGGGCGAGGGCCTGGGGATAGTTTGCTACGCCGCCGTGATGCTGAAAAAACTATAAAACATGATCGCCGCGTGCGCAGTGCGCACGCGGCATAACGATATTTTGCACAGACGGCCGCCGCGGCGCAGGATGCCGCGGAAGTAAATTTGCAAATACGAACGGATATATGGCTAAACCAACGACTGTTTTCGTGTGCTCCGAATGCGGAGCCGCCTCGCCCCGCTGGCTGGGCAGATGCCCCTCGTGCGGGAAATTCAATACCATGGCCGAGGAGCCCGTCGCCCCCGCCGAACCAAAAAAACAGACGGCGCGCCGCAACGCGCCTGCCCGCGCGGTGCCCCTTTCGCAGGTGGAGTACCGCACCTACGGCCGCACACCCTCGGGGATATCCGAGTTCGACAACGTAGTCGGAGGCGGCATAGTGAAGGGTTCGCTGATACTTTTGGGCGGCGACCCGGGCATAGGCAAATCGACGCTGCTGACGCAGATAGCCGCCCACCTTTCGCAGGAGCACAGGGTGCTCTACTTTTCGGCGGAGGAGAGCTGTTCGCAGGTCAAACTGCGCACCGAGCGGCTGGGGCTCTCCTCCGAAAACCTGCTGCTGCTTAACGAGACGTGCATCGACGGGCTGGAGGACGAGCTGGACGGCGTGGAGTTCTGCGTGATAGACTCTATCCAGGCGGTATACACCGACGACCTGACCTCGTCGGCAGGTTCCGTGGGGCAGGTGCGGGAGTGCGCCTCGCGCATTATGCGCCTTGCCAAGGGGCGCGGCATAACCTTCTTTATAATCGGGCATGTGACCAAGGAGGGCGCGCTGGCGGGGCCCAAGGTGCTCGAACACATCATGGACACCGTGCTGTACTTCGAGGGCGAAAACCAGGAAAATTACCGCATATTGCGCTCGGTAAAGAACAGATTCGGCAACGTTTCGGAGGTGGGCGTGTTCGAGATGACCGACCGCGGCGTGATACCGGTGACCGACTATTCGGGCATATTCCTCTCCGAGAGCCGCGGCGAAGAGGCGGGCGCGGCGGTAACGCCCGCGCGCACGGGCAACCGCTGCATGAACGTCGAGGTGCAGACGCTGATATCCAGGACGAGCTTCGGCCAGCCGCGCAGGATGCCGCTGGGCGTGGATTATAACAAGCTGGTGCTGCTGCTTGCAGTGCTGGAAAAGCGGTGCGGCGTAAACCTGGGCGGCTTCGACGTGTACGTCAACGTGATGGGCGGCATAAAACTGAACGAACCTTCCGCCGACCTTGCGGTGTGTGCGGCGCTCGCCTCCTCCTTTTACGACAAACCGATAGACAAATTCACCGCCGCGTTCGGCGAAGTGGGGCTGACGGGCGAGGTGCGCGCGGTGTCCTATGCCGAAAAGCGGGTGGCGGAGTGCGTGAAGATGGGCTTTAAGCGCGTGCTTGTGCCCGCCAAAAACATGAAGTCGATGACCAAATTCATGGATAAGATAGACGTAGTGCCCGTGCTCTACGTAAACACCATGATAAAGGCGCTGTTCAGGTGACGGGAGTATAGCATAATGGCAATTCTTATAGCCGTATGCGCCGCGGTGGCGGCGGTCTCCCTGCTTGAATTTTGTCTTTACGGCGCAGACAAGGGCGCGGCAAAGAGGGGCGCCCGGCGCATACCCGAGCGGGTGCTGCTGGGGCTTGCGTGGTGCGGCGGCGCCGCGGGCGCAATGCTGGGCATGTTCGCCTTCCGCCACAAGACAAAAAAACCTCTGTTCCTGTTCACAAACACCGCCGCGCTCGTTCTGCACATCGCCGCAACAGCGGCGCTTGCGGCATATCTACTGTGAGCGCGGAGCATTACTTTACAGACAGAAAACATCGCCGCCGCGGGCCGGGTCCGCGGCGGCATGCGTTTATGCATTTATACATTTATTCAGAAAATGTTAAATTTTTTTAATATAAAAATTTATGCGCGAAATTTGCCACGCCGTTGACTTGCCGGCGGCGGCAAACTATAATATATGCCGTAATATGCCGCAACGGGCGGTTACACGAGGCAGAAAAATGCAGTCACTGAAAGAACTTTACAAGATAGGGCGCGGGCCTTCGAGCTCGCACACGATAGGGCCGGAGCGCGCGGCAAAGCTGATGTTGCGGCGCTTCCCCGAAGCAGAGGGATTTTCCGTGGTGCTGTACGGCTCGCTTGCGCTCACGGGCAGGGGACACAACACCGACAAGGTGCTCAAAGATACCTTTGCGCCGCTGCCGTGCAAGGTGGTGTTCGACTGCGACACCCCCTGCACAGTCCACCCGAATACCTTCGATATCACCGCACTCCGCGGCGGAGAGCCCGTTGCCACGCTCCGCTTTTACAGCGTTGGCGGCGGCACGATAAGAACAGAAGGTGAACCTGACGCCACGGCGGACGATGTTTACCCGCTGAGCACTTACGACGGGATCTCGGAGTACTGCCGTGCACACAATTTAAGGCTGTGGCAGTACGCCATGCAGTGCGAGGGCAACGGCATATTCGCTTACCTGCACGAAGTGTGGGAACATATGAACAGGTCGATATACGAGGGGCTGACCACCTCGGGCGTGCTGCCGGGATGCCTGGGCACGCAGCGACGGGCGCAGCAGCTTTACAACCAGCGGCACATAGACGAATCGGCGCAGACCAGGGAAAACAGGCTGGTGTGCTCCTACGCCTTTGCCGTGAGCGAACAGAACGCAGCGGGAGGCACGGTGGTTACGGCGCCCACCTGCGGCAGCTGCGGCGTTGTGCCCAGCGTGCTGCACTATATGCAGGAGACGCGGGGCTTTTCCGACGAGCAGGTGGTGCATGCGCTTGCGACGGGCGGACTTATAGGCAACATAATAAAGACAAACGCCTCGATAAGCGGGGCCGAGTGCGGCTGCCAGGCAGAGATAGGTTCTGCGTGCTCGATGGCGGCGGCAGCGCTGGGCGAGCTGTTCGGAATGGGCCTGGGGCAGATAGAGTACGCCGCGGAAGTTGCCATGGAACACCACCTGGGGCTGACCTGCGACCCGATAGCGGGGCTTGTGCAGATACCGTGCATAGAGCGCAACGCCGTGGCGGCGATGAGAGCGATAAACGCGCTCAGCCTTGCAAACTTCCTCTCCGATTCCCGCAAGATAAGTTTCGATCTGATAGTAAAGACGATGTACAACACCGGACGCGACCTGCTGAACAGCTACCGCGAGACCTCCTCGGGCGGGCTTGCCAAGTATTATCCCGTAAACAAGCTCCACTTTGAATAGTCAAACGCGGCGGCGCGGCGG
>DVIK01000009.1 GCA_018711385.1 Candidatus Coproplasma avistercoris | reverse complement strand
AAGTATTTGTCAAACGCTTTTGTTTGCGCCCGGCAAATACTTTTCAATTTTTCACAAAACATTGACAAGAATGCGCGTTCGGGCGGCCGTTCAGCCGCCGATCTTTATATCGAACAGCTTCCACGGCGCCTCCGAAAGGGGAGGTTCGGCCATGAACCGCAGCTTTTCGCCGGTGACGGGATGGGGGAAAGCGAGCGAATACGCCCACAGCGCCAGCCTGCCCTTTACGGCGCGTTCGCCGCCGTAGCGCATGTCGCCGTAGACGGGCGCGTTGACCGCCGCCGTCTGGACCCTGATCTGATGCGTCCTGCCGGTGTGCAGCTTGATCTCGGCAAGACTGAGCCCGCGCGCCTCCTGCAATATGTTATAGTCGAGCGAGGCGAATTTTGCGCCCTCCTCCGTCTGCGTGCAGACGTACACCATGTTATTGACGGAGTTCTTGCGCAGGTAGTTTTCCAGCGTGCCGCTCTTTCTGTTGAACGTGCCGCAGAGCACGGCGAGGTACCTCTTTTCGAACCCGCCTCCGCGCAGCTGTTCGGAGAGTCGGGCGGCCGCCTTGGAGGTCTTGGCATACACCATCACTCCGCCCGTGGGCCTGTCCAGCCTGTGCACCAGTCCGAGGAACACGTTCCCGGGCTTCGCATACTTCTCCTTTATGTAGCGCTTCACGCAGTCGAAGAGGTTGTCGTCGCCGCTCTCGTCGGGGCAGCAGGCAATATTCTGCGGTTTGAGCACAACTATTATGTGGTTGTCTTCATACAGGATCACAAGTTCTTCGTTGGTCATATCCGATACCGTAATTGTGTGATTTGTGCCCGCTGAAAGGGGCATATGTGGCGGTGAATTGCGATATATCCGCCCGCGCGTCAGAAAGCGGCAAGGCCGCTCGCCCCGCACGGCAGGCAGATGCCCTCGTCGGTGGGCAGCCCAAGCTCGTAGGCGTCGGTGCGCGCCGACCGATCTTTCAGAGCGATGGAGAGGATGTTCTTTATCACCGCGGGCTGCAGCCCCGTGGTGTAACTGTTCACGAGCACGAACAGCGGGTTTTCGCAGAGCACCTGCGAGCAGGTACAAACGAAGTCGAAGATGTCGTCCTCTATCTTCCATATCTCGCCCGAAGGCCCCCTGCCGTAGCTGGGAGGGTCCATTATTATCGCGTCGTATCGGTTGCCGCGGCGGATCTCCTTTTTCACGAACTTGAAGCAGTCGTCAACTATGTAGCGTATGCCGCTCTCTATACCGGAAAGACGGGCGTTCCTTCCCGCGCGCTCCACCATGCCCCTGGCCGCGTCGACGTGCGTCACCAGCGCGCCGCTCTTTGCGCACGCCACAGAGGCGCCGCCCGTATAGGCAAACAGGTTGAGCACCTTTACCTGCCCTTCGGGCGAGGCGGCGAGGCGGCCTTCGATGAGCCTGCGCATGCCGTCCCAGTTGGCGGCCTGTTCGGGGAACAGCCCCGTATGTTTGAAACCCATCGGCTTTACGACAAATTTAAGATCGCGGTAGCCGACCTGCCATTCTTCGGGCATGGGCCTGCGGTATTCCCATCCGCCCCCGCCCTTTGCGCTGCGGCGGTATACGGCGTCTATGCCCCCGTACGCATACAGATCGCGCGAGGAACGCCATATCACCTGCGGGTCGGGGCGCAGCAGAACGACGTCGCCCCAGCGTTCGAGCTTCATGCCGTCGCCCGTTGCGATTATTTTATAGTCCTTCCATCCGTCCGCGATTTTCATGTGCAGAATTATATAATATTTCGCAGCAAAAGTAAAGTAAAAAGCCGCCGCTGTACGCAGGGCGCAAAAAAATAGGCGGCGGGCCGCAAGCATGCGGCCCGCCGCGCCTTCAGATGTACTGATAGAGCACGTTATAGAGCGTGGTGTAATACATTCCGAGGTAAGCTTTGGCGGTCTCGTCCGCCGTGTAGACGGCAAGCCGTTCGGCGGGGTCGGCTATCGCCATGTAATAGCTGCGCACGATCTGGTATCGGTCGAGATAGGAGAGCGAATAGTCGACTATGTAACCGGCCTCGCCGCCTGAAGGCGGATCGTCACCGTCGTCGCCGGTGGGCACGTTGAGCGACATGTTGTAGATGAGGTCGTCGCGTATTATGTCCACACGGCGCTCGCATTCGGCCTCCAGCTCCCCGCACTTGTCCTCGTACACGCCCGAGCCGAGCATGCCGTTGGTGACCGCTATGTTGTAATATGTCTGCTTGTCGCGCGCAAGCTCCGCCGTCAGCTCGTCTTTTTCGCGCTGGGCTGAACGCAGCAGCCTCATCTGCACGGTGGAGAGAGCTATCAGCTCGTCCTGCGTAAGTTCGATTATGTCGAATTGCATATATGACCTCCCTTCAGCCGCGTGCGGCGAAGCACGCCGTTATCCCGCGCAGCGCGGAGCTTGTTTCGGCTGTAATTTCAAAAAAGCCGCCTTCCAGCCCCACCTTTACGCGGCCGCGCACATCGGTAAAGACGCGCGTCCTGCCGCCCGAAGTAACGGTCAGCTTTTCCGCCGCGCCGTTCACCTCTATTCCGTCGAGATACTTCACTCCGCTGCAGCCGAAGTCGGTCGCACCGCTCTCCCACCTGCCCGTGCCGCCGGCGGCAAGCCTGAATATCTCGCCGCTTTTGTGAAAGAGCAGCTCTTCCGAGAGGCAGCAGCAATCGGCCGGCTCGTCTATGTAGCTCACGCTGCCGTCCCTGCCGTCTATGCAGGCTATCGCACCGCTGCCGTCGAGCTGCCCGCACACGAAGTAGTCGCTGCCGACCGCGGCCGCGCATACGGGCGCGGAAAATCCCTCCAGCCCGTCGGCTTCGAACCGTCTCAGCGTTCCGTCGTACGTCCACAGCCCCGACTGCGTGAAAAAGAACAGCTTGCCCGCGCACGCCGCCGCGGTGTCCTCTATAATCTCATCCGTGTCGGTATCGGTGTTTTCCAGCCTGAAATCCTCGGCGTCGCCATAGGCGCGCATTACGAACAGCCCCTTGCCGCACACGATATACAGCCGGTTGTCGCAGGATATCAGGCGCTTTATTTCCCCGCGCGAAGCGTCGACTTTTACGTAACCGGCGCCGTTCAGCCCGTATTCCCAGCCAAGCGCGTCGCCCGGCTGCGACCAGCGCACGGTATAGCGGTCGTCGTTGTCCACGGCGAACATGCGCGAATAGTGCAGCGCCGGCGCCACAAGGGCGGGGAGTTCGGCGAGCTGGGCGGAATTCGTCCTTATCTCCAGCGCCTTTACCCCGTCGACCGCCAGCATATAATTGCCGTCGTCGTATAATTTTACGAAATACGGCGGAACGGCAAATCCGCTGCTGAACATGAACATGGTGTTCACCGAGGCGGTCGAGCGGTATATCATGCTCCCCGAGGAGAGATAGAGGTCGCCCGAAGCAGAGACGACCATCCGCTTTGCCTCGGCCGGCACGCCCGCCGTCTGCACGGTCACGCGGGAAAAGGCGGGCACAAGGGCCCCGCCCGAGCGCCTCAGCCCGAACAGCCTGCCGGAAGCGAGCAGCTCGCGCCGCTGCGTCCGCACGCGCGAGAACCCGCTCATATCCACGCCCTCGCGGGGACCGGGCGCACCTTTTTATAGGGGCGGAAGCGCTCGATCTCGGCGCGGTAGCGCGCTTCCCAGTTTTCCGCCTCCTCATAGGCGCCCTCTATAAGGCAGTATTCCGAAGCCGCCCCGTAACCGAGCATGCGTTCGCCCACGGGGTAGCCGTCGAAATCACTGTCGTCCGAAAGCTGTTTCTTCTGCGGGCAATAGGCATATTTTACGGTCGCCTCGCCGCCCTCCATCTCAAGATATTCGGGACATATGTTATATGCAACCGCTCTTTTGCCGCGGGTGACGGAGAGTATCCTGACGGGCATGCGCCCGAAAGAAGTATAGTAAATTTTGCCCTGCACGGGCGTAAAACTCTCTTCGCACGTCAGCGGGAAATATGCGCGCGCAAGCTCGTCTTCGGCGGCGTTGAAACAGTGCAGCATGGCCTTCACGGCGTGCGAAAGCTCCCTGTCGTCCTCGTAATCGTCCGAATCTATGGCGTCGGCGGCGTCCTTTCTGCCCACGAGGCAGAGCGCCGTCTTCACAATGTCGGAAACGAGCATATTTTTACCTCCTCCGCGCGCGGGCAAAGCCCGCGCGCATGCATTAAGTTGTTTGGATCGGTGCGGCAGTATGCCGCGTGCGGCGCAGTTTTCAGGAAGCAAATCCCGTTATCTTCGCCTGGCCGCAGGGCTTTTTGCAGATAAGCTCGGCATACTTCACGAGCGTAGCGCTGTAAGCGGCCTTGCCGGGCACCTGCTTGAGTATCTTGCCGTCCTCATCCTCGAGCCATGCCCAGTCGCACAGCTGCGCAAGGCAGAAGTCGGCGGTGTTCACCAGATACAGCTCGTCGTCGCCGCAGTACTTGTCCGCCACCACGGGTATGCCGTCGAACATTATTGCGGGATAGCCGCCGGCGAGCATCTCGGTATTCACCTGCATGCGCGACTGTGCGAGCAGCTCGCCTATCTTTGCCCTGGTCTTGTACGAGCAAAGGATCATGTCGGGACGGTCGTTGTAGTACTGTTCGAGGTAGCCGATCTTTTCGGCTATCGCCTCTTCGGTGAGCGAGCTTACGGTGAACACGTTGGGCTTCAGGTAGCTTTCGGTGCTGCGCGTGACGCCGTAGATGTCGCCCGTGCCGAACAGCGCAGCAAAGCCCGTAAGTTCGTTGCCGTAGGCGCCGTGAACGTAGATATCCTTGCTTGCGAGCACGCCGGAGGGGGTGCTGCTGAGCGTTATGGTCTTGGTGGCATAGTCTACCGAAGTGACGGTGATGTCCGTGCCGCCGTCGACTATGCCCGTGGAGCTGCGGATATCGACGTGCATGCCCTCGGAGAGCCTGCACGCCTCGTCCACCACGATGCCGTCTTCGGTGTCGGTTATGGTTGCAAGAAAGCCGTTGCCGTCGCCGTAGAGCATGCGCGAAAAGTTTGCCTTGGCGCTGGCGACCAGCCCCTCCATTTCGGCGTTGACAAGGTTCACGAACGCTCCCTCGGCGCTCTTCGAAGCCCTCATCGCCTTATCGGAGATCTCGATGGTGCCGTAGATGTTTTTGAGCGCGCCCGTAAGCGTTATGTACCTGTTCTTGCCTGCCGCGGGCAGGGCGCCGTCCTCCGTGCCTGCCATCACGCGCGAATTGTCGCCCCTCACGACGGCGACTTTTACTTCCTTGCCGTAAACTTCCGCGCTGTTCTTGTCGATGGCGGCGTAAAAGGGCGAAATGCCGTCCAACGCGGTCGTTACCGCGTCAAGGTAGTAGGTCTTGAGCGCCTTATCGGCGTTAGCTATTGTGATCAATTTTCAGTCCTCCGTGTCATTTTTGAGAAATTGCCGTGCGAGCCTGCCCGCTTCCTTTATGCTTGCAGGCTTGTTTTTGGGCGACGGCACCGCAACGCCGCCCGTCGCCATGGGTGCGCCCCTGCCCGAGCATACCGCCTTAAGATAGTCGGCGATTATGGCATTTTTTACCTCCTCGTCGCCGGCGGCCCGCTCGTACAGGCTGCGTCCGTCCTGCGCAGAAGAGGGCGCGGCGTCTTGCTGCGCATGCACCGCCTCCGCCTTGCTCTTCTCCTCCAGCTCCTTCAGCCTCTGGCTGCGTCGGGTGAACTCGGCCTCCAGGCTGGCGTACGCATTCATAAGGGCCTTTACGTCCTTGAACTTGCCGAGGCCTGCCGCAGCTTCCTTCTCCTCTTCCGCCTGCGCGGTGTCTGCCGTGCCTCTCTTCTCGTCCGTCAGGTTATCCATTACTTTTCCTCCTTCGATTTATCTTTATGCAGCGCGATATGCGCTTCCACCTGCTCCTCTTCGCCTGCGGGGCACCTGCCCGAAAGCAGGTATGCAGTGTGCCGCTCGATGTGCACGGCATGGTCGTCGTAATCTTTCACCGGCACCTCTCCGCTTGCAAACGCGGCGTTCTCCTCCTCCGCCCTGCGCGCATGCAGCTGCGCCAAGTCGTCCTCGGCAAACGAGCCGTAGCCTATATATTCCAGCGCCCTGTTGCGCGCCGCGCGTCCGAGCTTTCCGTCCTCGTCGCTGAGCAGGCCCCTGTCTATCAGCTCGTAGATGACGTTTCTGCGCTCTGCGGGAGTGAGGTTGACGTCGCCGTCCGATTCGAGCACGACGTCGTCGGCGGTGATTTCGCACCCCTTAAAACAGCGCATGCCGTCGCCCTCTCTTACCAGCCGCGTTTCGGTTGCAAACTGCCTGTAAAGGCGAAGTATATGCCTGCCCACCTCTTTAAGCGCCTGCTTTATGCTTTCGTAACATACGTTCAGGCGGGCCTCGTCCTGTTCGACGAGCAACTGCAGGCCGGTTGCCGACGTCACCGAAGAAAAGGCGTCGCCGTTCTGCGTGATGTCGCCCGTGCCCGATATGGCGGCAAACTCGTCGCGCAGGGTCTCCTCCTCCCTCTCGAAAGCCTCCGGCAGGCTGCCCATGGTGAGCATTTCGGGCGGCTTTGAGCCCTGCCTGTAAATTATCACCTTGCCCGGGCGCAGACCGTCCTCCGCAAGGTCGTCGGCGTCCACCGAACCTTCCTCCACGGCTATTGTGCCCATGGATATGCGGTTGAGAAACTCATGCTTGCGGTTGCGCACGGCGTTATAGGCTCGCTGTACGGGGATCATCCTCTCCACGACGCTCGTTCCGAAGAAGCTGCCGGCAAGCGGCATGCACGTCTGCTTGACGAACGGATAGCCGCGTATGCCGTTTACGCCGTTTTTATAGGGCAGCGCGCCGTCGTAGAGCAGTCTGCCGCCCGCCACCACGGTGAACCGGCCGTCGCTGCGGGCCGCGCCGGGCCTTTCATAGCGCTCTATCAGCAGTTCATAGCCCTCGGCAAGTTTTACGCCCAGCCTGTCGCCGCCGCCCGCAAGTTTTACGCCGTATGCCGAATATATGTCCTGCACGGGCAGGGCGCGCGCCTGGATTATAGAGGGCTGCGCCTGCACGCTCTCCTCATCGGGCGAGTAGGGGTAAATTTCTCCGGGCGGCACCGCGATCACCTTTACGCCGCCTTCGAACACGGGGCCGCCGTCCGACTCCCCCACGACCGCCCCGCCGCCGTTGTCCCACACCACCTTGTAAAAGGCCGTACCGCACGTTTCGGACCAGTTGATCGCGCGGGTGAGCGCCTCGTCCAGTCCTCCCGTCTGCGCGGCGGTGGCAAGTATGGCGGCCGAGAGCGCGGCAGCCGCCTTTCCGCATTCGTCCTCCGAGGGGGAGCGGACCGAGAGGGCGGGCCTCATCCTTGAAAGTTTGGCGCACCGCAGCTCCACGGTGGGCGCGATGCGGTTGAACACCCTTCGCGGCTGCCAGCCGTAGCTCTTTTCCTCCTCCTCGATCTCGCCGGCGGCGTTTATGCCGCAGTACTGCCTGCCGGCAATGAACTCGGCATTGAGCTGCCACGTCCTCTCCAGCATTTTGCGCGCCGCGCGCCTTGCCATGAAATCCGCCTCCACCTGCTCGGCAAGCTTGCGTTCGGCTGCAAGTTTTTCGTCGACCGAATTTTTCCGCATAATACCTCCGTATGTTTATTAAAGCGCGTTTGTCCGCATATATACCGCAACCAATGCGCTTTCAGTCCTTCTTTTCAGCATTGTTTTCCAACATTGCGAGCAGCTTTTTGCGCCGCTCTTCCAGCTCCTCGTCGCTCATGCCGCCGATGTCGGCCTCTCCGTCCAGCAGCATCTTCACCGCCTTTATGTCGGGCGGGACGTCCCGCCGCGTCACTTTGCGCTTTACCAGTTTCAGCTCGCCGTCGGCCATGGTATATTCCTCCACAACCTCGCTGGTATCGAAGCCGACGGCGCACCTCACCAGTGCCTTCTTAACGCCATCATCGTTCAATTTTTCTGTTCAACCTCCTTATCCTGCGCGCCTTGTCCCGCGCAAGCGCGCCCTGCTCCTTTGCCCGCTCGGGTGCGTGCGGCCGCGACATCACGAAATATCTCAGCTCGTCCATGGCGTGGTCGCCCGCCTTTATCGGCCTGTCGCCGGCGCCCCAGCTGTAGCTTTTGAACTCTGCTATCATGTTTTCGCAGCAGTCGAATATGTAGATATCCGGCTGCCCGTTGCCGCGCGCAAGATAGCTTTTGACGCGGGATATGCCCGAAAAAACGTCCTTATCCACGTTGGGATTGACGGCGATGCCGCGTTCGTAGAACAGCTCGGAGACCGACTTGGAAGAGGCCAGCGTGCGCTGGCCCGCGGCGCTGTCTATAAGGGCGGATATGCGGCCGCTGCCGTCGCGCTTCCAGCCCAGCCTGCGGCTTATTTCGTCTATGGCGGCGGCGTGAAAATCTATGTCCCTGCCCTTTTCGTAGTGCTCCGCCACGACGTAGATATTCCCGTCCCAGTCCACACAGTACCAGTGCGCGGAGAGCGGGTTGTGCAGACCCGGGTCGATGGAGACGTTCTCCTGCCATTCGGACGGCACGGAAAAGGGCTTTACGACGTGCACGCTTTCGTCGAATTCGGGATATACCAGCCCGTACCCCTCGGAAAAGCGGCCGTACTTGCGGCTGTCGAGCGAACTTTGGTCGAGGGCGCCTTCGAGCAGCTTTACCTCGCTTGCCGAGAGAAACGGATTGTCCTCCCAGTTCATGAATTCGTACCAGACCTCGGGGTTGCGCCTGGCGTTCAGGTAGATCTCGTTATAGACGAAGGTGCGGCCCTTGAGCGGCGTCATGGTGCCGAAGATGTCGCCCTTCCTGTCCATCACCCTCATCAGGCACTCTTCGTATATGTCGCGCGGGGGCTCTTCGTCGAACCACACGAAGTCGAGCGAAGCGCCCTGGAACTTTTCCCTGCCCTGGTCGCAGCTCTTGAAGCCTATCGTGGATATCCCTCCGAACACGTTTTTAAGCTTTATCTGGTCGATTATGCCCGAGGCAGGGCTGTCCTTCCTGCCGGACAGCATTACTATGTCGGCAATCCAGTTCTTCGGCAGGTAGTGCAGTATCTTGCTCTGAGCCACGTCGCGCTGCACCTGCTGCGAAAGGGATACCACCCAGCCGAACACGTCCTTTCTGTTCCTGCGGTAGGGATGTATGCCGCGCGCCATCCATATAGCCTCCACCGCGCCGCACTCCGTCTTGCCCGAACGGTTGCCGCCGAACACCCATCTGTTGCGCTTTTTGCACCTGTGGAAGGCCATCTGCTTTTTGTGCTTTCTTCTGCCCGCATTGTAGCGCGCAAGCACATTCTGCTTCCTGCGCCGCTCCAGCTCGCCGTCTATGAGGGCTATCTCGCTTAAAATTTCCTCGTCCATACCTCAAACTATTGCAAAATATGCCATATTGTTCTATTCTTTTCGCCTCCGCGCCGCCTATACTTTACCTTAATATGAAAAGCACGTCGGCACCCACAACGGAATACGGGGAAGCGCAGGCCGTTTACGCCCGCGCGCTCTCGCGCGAGGCCTATCTCTGTTCGGAAAAACAGCAATCGAGCGGACTGTTCGCCGTGCCCTATACATACTGCGTGCAGGTGCTCGCGCGGGAGGACGACTGGTACCGCGTAAAATACGCCGAGGACAGCGGAATATACAGCGCCGTATACGGATATGTGCGTGCAGAGGACTTTGCCGTTCTGGACAGCAAGCCCGAGACGACTTTTTTATATATGCCTGTAAACGTGACCTATTCCCAGCCACCCGCGGGCGGACTGCCCGCCATAGGCGACATAACGGTGACGGCGGCGTTTTACGGCAATTTTTACAGCGGCGGCGCAGGCTATTCGTATGTACTGTACGATGATTCGTTCGGCTATATCAGCGGGGCAAATGAAAATTACCCGATAATTGAGGTCGCTCCCGAACCCTCCTCTCCCTCACCCCGGCCATCGGGCGCCGTAGTCGCCGTATTCGTAGCTCTCGGCATCCTCGCCGCGCTTGCCGTGGCGCTGTTTGCGCTCTCCGGCAGGCGCCGCCGTCACTCCGGCGAAAGGTAAATTTCAGAACATCCCGTATTCCATTGCCGCCGCAAGTCCCTCGTCGTGCAGAGTGATTTTGCCCCTCAGCCTGCGCGCGAACGCCACCGCCAGCCTATGCGACTCGCCGTCCCTCCCTCCCGCGCGGAGAGCATAGTTTTCCAGCACGGCGCGCTCGCCCTCGCGAAAGGTATTCATCACCCCTTCAAGGCAACCGTAAAACGCGCACATGTCCGCCTTCTTTTTAACGAGCGCCGCCACCTCCTCCGCACAGTCCTGCGCCCCGCGCGCGAACTCCGCGCGCACCGCCTTGCTTATTATCAGATCGTCAAGCAATCTCTCCGCGCGCTCTGCGGTAAAGTAAAATCTGAGCAGCTTCTTTACCTTCATTTCTCTCCCGTCCATAAAAAACAAACATTTGTTTGTGTTTTGTAGTTTGATTATACCCGCAAAATATGACAGAATACGCATAATTAAAAAATTTTTTTAACTTTTTTAATAAAAATCGTCGTTACAAAACAGAACGACGCAAAAAGGGCAGGCGCCGCAAAGCGGCTCCTGCCCTTATATTTTTATGTTGCAGCGCGGCGGGGAAATGCTTAAACCTCCGTTTCGCCGGTGTATTCGGGCTCCACGCTTTCCACGAAATCCAGGCAGAGCACCCGGATCATGGCGTTCACAAGCTCTTCCGTCACACCTCTTTTCAGCGTGAGCCGCCAGCACGCGTCACCCGCGCGTTCGACCTCCCTTATTTCGGCGGGCAGAAAGTCCTCCGCCGTATACTGCCTGTCTGCAAATTCCTGTTTTATGAATACATAGAACGAGCTCATCGAATAATTTTCATGCCGCCAGTCTATTGCAAACAGGTTTTCAGACTTGCTCTCTATCTCGGCGATCTGCTCCTCGTTGTAAGTCTTCCCCTCCGTCAGGGCGTCTATCTCCTGCCGCCACTCCTCGCAGCGGCCCTCAAGCCAATCGTGTTCGGTTTTCAGCTCTGCGTTCCTCTCCTCGAGCAGTTGATTCTCCCTCCCGAGGGCGGCGATGTAATCCTCAAGCCCGCCCTGCTCTTCGGCGCAGCCCGCCGCAAACAGCGCCGCGCAGCCCGCCAGCGCGCCGACTAATACGACGATAAAAGACCTGCACTTCATAATACCACCTCGCCTTCGCCGCTCCCCGCCCCGGATGCAAATAGATCAGGTCGGCATAGGCCACAAAATCCATACCGTAAAGCTGTATTACAGAATAGATCAGCTCCTCCAATCCGGGCTCTTCCAGAGTGAGCCGGTAGCACAGATACCCGTCACGCACGCTCGTGAACTGCGCGGCGCTCGCCTCAACCGGCAAGAAATCGACGGGCTGCAACGCAGTGCCGCCGCAAGCGGGATCGACATACGCATAAAGCCCGATCAGGCTGTAATCGCTCAGCCAGTCTACCCCGATCAGCTTATCCACCTTGTCCAGAAGACCCGAAAGTTGCTCTTCCGAAACGCCGTACTCCTCGCGCAGGGGCAGCGCCTCGTCGTGCAGCTCTTCGTACAGCTCTATCAGCCTTGCGTTGTCGTCCTCCAGCTCGGCATTCTCCTCTCTGAGCTGCTCGTTCCGCTCCGTCAGCGCCGCAAGCTGCTCTTCAAGTTCGGTGCGCTCGTCGCTGCAGCCCGCCGCAGACGGCGGAACGCAGGCGATGCATACGCAAAGGGCGGCGAACAAAATGCGCCTTACAGATATTTTTGCCATTATCCCCTCCGCTTACGCCGCGCCGCAGAAAACAGCGGCGAAACGTTTTATCCGCTTAAATTTTAGCACCGACCTATAAGATTGTCAATACGCGCGCACGCGAAGGCCGCACTTTTCCGCCTTTTGCGACGGGTTGCGACAGCGATCGCCCTTATGCGCAACTTAAAATTGCGGGCAAACTTTCAAAAATGTTTACAATCGCGCCGCAGTGTGCTATAATTTTATATATGAACAGAGTTGCAGCCGCAATAGCGGGCGCGGCGCTGCTGCTTGCCGTGCCCGCGGGCCTGAAAACCGAATACGCCGAAGCCGCGGGCGGCACCTCATACCCCGACTTTGTGTCCACGCTCGATATAGGCGCGATAGAGTGCTATTCGTGCTCTGACGGACAGTTCGCGCTTATAGGCGATAATTCCGCAAGGGAACTGTATATATACTCGGACGGCACGCTCGCCGAAGAGGGCGACGGCGCGGTCATCGAGGGCGGCACGCTGCTCGCCTCCGACGAGGGGCTGTACGCCTACCGCCACGGCACGGACATCACGCAGCTGTGGCACGAGGGCAGCGATCTGCTGTTTGCCGACGCGACGGGGCAGTCCTATACTTACTCCGACGGGACGGTCGCTGAGAGCAGCGCAAAATTCACGCCCGACAACACCGTGGACTTCGGCAATTTTACGGCGTTCATCTCCGCCGACGGCAAGCTGAACATAATCGACACCACCGTTTCAGGCGAGTCGAAAGTGTATGAAGACGGCGCATATTCTCAAGTGACGGCCGCCTTTGACGGAGCGCTGGCAATAAGGGACGGCCTGCTGTGCATTATTTCCGGCGACACGCTTGAAGAGCTTGAAGTTTTGCCCTTAGAGTTCAGATTCATAGACAAATCGCACGAGACGCAGATCGCCGTTGGCGACAGCGCGGCGCTACTCAGACATGTGAGCGCCGAGGCACAGTTTGTAACCGTTGCGGCAAGGAAGTATGTGACCGAAATAGACCTCGGCGACATCGGTAGCGAATATTTTGCCGTGGGAGAAGGCGGCACATTCATGACTTCAGGCAGCATGAGCGCGCTGTTGCTGTGCACCAGCGGCGATGCCGACATAATTGTTACGGCCGACGGCAAGACGTACATCACGGATACGGTTGGCGTAACTTCCGCAGCCTCGATATCCCCCGCGCCGTTCGGGCACGGCCAGCTGAACTATTCGGCGGGAATATATTCTTCCCCCTATATGTGCGGCGCAACTGAACTTACTGTGCTTGAACCGGGAGCAAAACTGGAGGTGCTGTACGAACTTACGGTTCAGAATAACGCCGCGCTCACTGCAGATTTCTGCCGGGTGAGCTACACCGATGAAAACGGCGCCGCTACAGAGGGCTACGTGGCATCCGGCTTTATTACCGCCTACGACTTTTCGGGCGAAGACGGGCAATTCGGCGAGCCCCAGACCCCCGAAGATTACAGCGAAGAGAACGCCGTGCTCACCGTTGTGCTCGTGCTTGTGATAGTGGTGCTCGTGATAGCGGGCGTTGCATACCTGGCATACACGAGCAATTCCGGCAAGCGCAAAAAGGAGCGCGAGCGGACCGCCGAAGATCGCGAGGACGACGAAGAAGAATAACCGGAAATCTCAATTTTCAGGCGCCCCGCAGCATTATGCTGCGGGGCGCCTGTTTTACGTTATTCAGGGCATATGCATGCTCCTTTTGTTACGAAGAGCTATCCCCCACCCTGAACACATTGAGCGAAGCGTCGGAATAAAGGAACGTTCCGCCGCTGGAAACGACCGCGAGCGTTGCAGGCACTGAAGTCACATTGAACAACAGCGACGCAACCGTACGCTGCGGGGAGTTTGCGCTGAATACTATCTGCGAAGTGCCCGCGCTCTGCGTCTGTCCGTTTATGGTAAAATTGGTCAGATTGCTTACGGGAAACGTCGACGACGTAGGCGTGATTGTGGCGGCATAGTGCACGAAGTATGTGCCCGTCTGCGAAATAGTGACCGGCGCGGTATTCTGCGTATGCGAAACGGCGGTACCCGCCTGGGTCGCATTGCGGTCGAAGATCACCTGACCTCCGCTTGCCACCGACGCCGCGGGCAAAGAGTAAGCGGCCAGCCCCTGCGCCTGCACCGGCTCCGTAACGCCCGTCGGCCCGGTCGCACCCGTCGGCCCGGTCGCACCCGCAGGCCCAGTTGCCCCCGTCGGCCCGGTCGCACCCGTCGGCCCCGTTGCCCCCGTAGGCCCCGTTACGCCCGTAGGACCGGTGGCACCCGCAGGCCCCGTTGCACCCGCAGGCCCCGTAGCACCCGTAGGGCAGGTGCAATACGGGAATTATTTTGTAGTTTGCCCGCGGTATTCCGCAAGCGTTTGGTAAGATATAAATTTGTAGTAAATGTGGATTTCGCGCGGGGTATCGTCCGAAGGTCGTTCGCCTATGGTGATGAACTCGATAAGTTGCAGACACATCTCGCGCGTCAGCTCCTCGCAATTCGCATACCGCTTCAGCTGCGCTATATATTCCTCGACTTCCGCGTCCATTTCATTTACTGCGGCAATCTGCTCTTCAAGCATGTTAATTTGCCTTTGCGCGCTTTCTTTTTCCACTTGATACTTTTCGAAAAGGCTCTTGCACATACTTTCGGGTAAATTACCGAGGACTTTTTCTTCAAAAGCCGATTGAATAAGCTTATCCAACTCCGCAAGCCTGTCGTTGAATGAGTGCAACCGCTTTTCGTCCGACAGTCTGTTGCGCTCGCCGCACTTTGCGCGTTCTTTGAAGAAATGCTCCTTTGCCCTCTCCTCGTCAATTTCCACCCTGCCGAGCATAGAGCGAATGTCCTGCAAGACAATGCTCTCTATCTGCTTTTCGGTGATGGAATGTGAAGTGCAATATCTTTTGCCGAGATCTACATAAGTGCGGCAACAGTACATATAAATCCTATCTCGCCCGCCGCTTTTGCCTTTGAGCTTTTTGCCGCAATCGGGGCAGATGAGCAGCCCCGATAATGGGTGAACCATGTTGGCTTTGTCGTGTCTGCCGCGGGAAACGGAGTTGTTTATCGCCTGCACTTTATCCCACGTTTGCCTGTCGATGATCGCCTCGTGCGCGTTCTCCCTGACTATACGCTCGCTTTCGGGAACATTCAGCACCTTGTGGTTTTTATAGGAAAAGCGCGTAGTGCGGTGCTGGGTGAGCGTGCCCGTGTAAGTTGTGTCTTTTAGAATGTCCGCCACCGTCTTGGGCGACCACCAGGGCGAACTTCTGCGGTTTGCCTTTTTGCCGTCGAGGCGGGTATAGTATGCCGCAGGGGTGG
This sequence comes from Candidatus Coproplasma avistercoris, assembly GCA_018711385.1. Lineage (GTDB taxonomy): Bacteria > Bacillota > Clostridia > Christensenellales > Borkfalkiaceae > Coproplasma > Coproplasma avistercoris. The sequence goes on along the minus strand of DVIK01000009.1, from coordinate 19,662 downwards.
GTATGCCTTCGTCGGTGAGCGCCCGCGCAATCGCGCATGCGGAGTTGCCCTGCAACCGCATATCGTATATGCGCCTTACGACCTTTGCGGCAGGTTCGTCTATTACAGCCGTGCGGTTTTCGTCCGTCCCTGCCTTATAACCATACGGATAAGCCCAGTTGGTGCACCTGCCCTGCCGCCAGTTTGCCTCCAGCACGGCGCGTATCTTCTTTGAGGTGTTCGCCGCGTGCCACTCGTTAAAGACGTTCATTATAGGCATCATATCCATGCCCGCGCTCGTTCTGTCCGCCGTGTCCACGTTGTCCGAAAGCGCGATAAAGCGTATGCCGTAGGCTGGGAAGATATAGTCGATATATTGCCCGACCTGAATGTAATTCCTCCCGAAGCGCGACAAGTCCTTTACGACGATAGTGTCGATCTTCCCGCCCTTTGCGTCGTCCAAAAGCCTTTTAACGCCGGGGCGGTCGAAGTCGGTGCCAGACCAGCCGTCGTCTATGTACTCGTCTGTTATCGCGCCGTCGTTTTCCGATACGAATTTGCGAAGGATAGCGCGCTGGTTTTCTATCGACATGCTCTCGCCCGCCTTTTCGTCGTCGCGCGAAAGCCGCATGTAAAGAGCCGTTCTGTTCAGTTTTCTGAGCTTTGACATATGACCTCCTCTTTTGCCAAAGCTGTATTAAAGGTTGTCATATCCGGCACACCCCGACGGGCATTTCAAAACTTCTCCGGAAGTTATACCCGCCTCCCTGTCGGCACGACTTACCGCAAGTTGCAAAATGCAGCTCGATATGTCTTTTTCTCCCGTAAAATGCCTTGTGATGATATATCTTGCTCCCTCGACATCACGGTTCGCGGCGGTTTTAGGGCAATTTGTATATTTTGCCTGTAATTGTTGCAATGACTGTCTGATCGTTTTATCCCCCGAATTAAAATGCAGGCTGCCGTTTTATCTCCTTTATCATGATATGATCCTCATTCCCTATGCGCGCACTGCCGTTCATTGGAATTCTCTGTTACCGCTCTTCGGGGTTTGATTACAAAAGGCAGCGGCTTAAAAAGCCGCTGCCTCGTTTTACCTTAAATGCAGGCAGTTATTTACTTTGTGCCGTACAATCTGTCGCCGGCGTCGCCCAATCCGGGGAGAATGTAGCCGTGTTCGTTGAGCCCCCTGTCGAGCGTGGACACATACACAGGGACATCGGGATGCGCCTCCGCCACCGCCTTTACGCCCTGGGGAGCGGCGATAACAGACATCAGCTTGATTTTTTTGCAACCCCGTTTTTTGAGCGCATTTAGAGCGTCGCAGGCGGAACCGCCCGTCGCCAGCATGGGGTCTATAAGAAAAACCGTCTTATTTTCTATGCCCTCGGGCAATTTGCAGTAATATTCGTGAGGTTCAAGAGTTTCCTCGTCGCGGTACATGCCTATGTGCCCCACTTTTGCGTTGGGAAAAACTCTGTGCACGCCGTTTACCATACCCAGACCCGCGCGGAGTATGGGCACTATGGCAATGCTGTCTTCAGCTATTCTGTACTGAATCGTGGTCTCCAGCGGAGTTTCGACCTCTACGGGAACAAGCTCCACGTCCCTCATGCTCTCGTAGGTCATTATGGTTGTGATCTCTTCGATAAGTTCGCGGAACTCCTTCATCCCCGTTTTCTTATCGCGCAGTATGGATATCTTGTGCTTTATCAGCGGATGATCGAAGATAAATACATTTTCATAACGTTCCATTGTTATTCTCCTCTGCCTGTACGTTTGCCATGGCCGAAGGTTCGGCGGTAAGCCTGTCCCCCTCTTCCTTGACTCCTTCAGCCTGCGCCGCGTCGTCTCCGGAGGCAGCGCCGCCCTTCTTTTTGGCGCGTATATTCACCAGAACATTTGCAAGTATTCCAAGTATAAGAGCGCACGCAATGGCCGTTATAGTAACTTTGCCGAACTGAAGGGCCATCCCGCCCACGCCCGTTATAAGAATTATTGAAACTACAAACAGGTTCTTGTTTTCGTTGAGATCCACCTGCTGTATCATTTTAAGTCCCGACACGGCAATGAAGCCGTACAGAGCTATGCAGACGCCGCCCATCACGCAGTCGGGGATCGTTGCAAGGAATGTAACGAAGGGCGCTATAAACGACGCCACAACGGCCAGGACGGCAGTCATAAAAATCGTTATCACAGAGGCGTTGCCCGAAATGGCCACGCAGCCGACCGACTCGCCGTACGTCGTATTGGGGCAGCCGCCGAAGAACGCGCCCACCATCGAGCCCACTCCGTCGCCAAGCAGCGTTCTTGAAAGGCCCGGATCTTTTAACAGGTCTGTCTCTATGATCGAAGATATATTTTTATGGTCGGCGAGGTGTTCGGCGAACACCACAAACGCAACGGGAATATAAGCAACGGCCACCGTGCCTATGTATGCGCCCATATCGGCCGCGCCATAATCTATCTTGAACAGATCCAGAAAGGTAAACTCGGGATACCACTCCATTTGGGTAAACTTTGAAAAGTCTATTATCCTCAGAGCCTCGGCGCCTTCTATATAGCTGAATCCCGTGAATATTGCCGCCACAACATAGCCGGAAAGAATGCCGATAATAAAGGGGATCATCTTTAACAGCTTTTTGCCGTAAATGGAGCAGACCATGGTGACCGCAAGAGTGATAAGGCCGCAGACAAGGCAGATTATGCCGTGCGCATCCATAAGGTAAGCGCCCGTACCCGGATCGATGACGTTGCCTGCAACGTTGCCTACGGCATTGCCGGCAAGCGACAGGCCTATTAGCGCCACAGTAGGGCCTATGACCACGGCGGGCATGACTTTATCTATCCAGTTTACGCCGACGAACCTGATTATCACGGCAATGATCACATATACAAGCCCTGCAAATATTGCGCCGATTATCAGCCCGAAATAGCCCAGGAACGAGACGGATGCCGCACCCGCAAACGCCGCGGACATAGAGCCTATGAACGCAAACGAACTGCCGAGGAACACAGGGCTTTTGAATTTGGTGAAAAGCAGGTAAACGATAGTGCCCACGCCCGCGCCGAAAAGCGCCGCAGAGACAGACATGCCGTTGCCTATTATCATCGGAACAGCTATTGTTGCCGCAAGAATGGCAAGCAGCTGCTGCAAAGCAAACAGAATAAGCTGTCCGGCTTTTGGCCTGTCTTTCACGCCGTAAATCAATTTCATCGTAAAATTCCCTCTCTTTTGTATATTTCTTACGGACATCTCCGCTGATTGCTCTGTTAAATTTTATACACCTGTATAACTATAACACATTGTTTTGAATGTTGCAACAGGTCAGCGCAAATTTAAGCCAATAAAAATTATGCATGCCGCCTGCGGGCGCAGATCCCCATAAACCACCTGCTCAGTAGCCCCCGTCGGGCCCGTTGCACCCGTCGGCCCCGTTGCACCCGTCGGGCCCGTTGCACCCGCAGGCCCCGTTGCCCCCGCAGGCCCCGTTGCACCCGCAGGCCCCGTAGCACCCGTAGGGCCGGTAGGACAAATGCAGAGAGTACCCGTGGGATAAACTATCCTCTGAATTGTCAAGCCCGTGAAAGCGCACGGGCAGCAAAATCTTTTGAAATAAATCATTTTGACCTCGTGAGCGCATCTGCGCTCACTTCATCATACGCAAAAGAGCGTGCGCCGCGTGCAACGGCGTCATGCAAGGCGCACGGCAAAACAGGCGGCAAAAACCCCTCGGGCAGAACTGCCCGAGGGGAAAGTATAGTTCGGTTGCGCCATATGTGTGCACCTTTTAACTTTTTATACCGCGCGATAGCCGTATACGGTTATGTCGTAGCCATCGGCGCCGCCGGCCGTCACTTCCATCTGATGATAGGGCGCGGCACTATCTTCGCGCGCGACGCTCTGCACAAGAAGGACCGTCTTGCTTTCGTGCGCGCCGAGCGTTACGGTGACCTCGCCTATGATGCCGAAATATGCAGAAACTGCCGTCCCTCATCTCCGCGAGCACGCAGCCGTTGTAGCGCTCGACCGAGGCGCGTATGCTGCGCATGCCGAAACCATGAAGGTTCCTTTCGGGGCTGTTTGTCACGGGCAAGCCGGCTATGGGCAATTGGTGCCCGCATATGTCGCAAACAATTAAAAAGTGCCGCTAAATGTGCGGCACGAACCTGCTTATGAATTTTATATCGTTCAGGTATTTCAGCGGCCCTTCGAGCTCAAATTGCAGCGTCTTTGAAACCAGCCGCTGCCTGCGCGCGCCGTATTTTTTGTTGAGCGCGCCGTCGCCGTACTTTTCGTCCCCGAGCACGGGGCAGCCGATGAACGCCATGTGCGCGCGTATCTGGTGCGTCCTGCCGGTGTGCAGCGTTATGTTCACCAGTGCAATCCCGTCCGTGCGTTCCTCCACGCGGTACTCGGTCACGGCGGTCAACGCGCCCGCGCAGGGAAAGCCGTACACCTTTACGCCGCCTTCCCCCTTTTTGATGTATGCGGTAAGCGTGCCGCACGGCTGCGCGAACGCGTCTTTACACAGCGCAAGGTAGGTCTTATGCACCCGCCTTTGCCTGAATGCGCGAAGCAGTTCCTCCTCCGCCGCGCCGCCTAGCGCATAGACTATCAGCCCCTCGGTGTTCCTGTCCAGCCTGTGCACGGGCAGCGCGCCCAAATGGCAGAGTTCCGAAGCCAGCCCTTCCGAGGAGACGCCCGAATATTTATCGCACACCATCACGTTTTCGTCGGCATATATGACGTCGTGACTGCGCTTTGCCTCCTGCGCGGGAGTGGTGTAGTAGGTCACCTCGTCGCCGGCGTTCAGCCGCACGTTTGCGCCCGTGCGCACGCCGTTGACCCTTATATCGCGCGCACGCAGCAGCGCCGCAAAGGCAAAGCTGCCCTGCGGATAGTTCTCGTCGGTGAAAGTTTTCAGATCGCACGCGCCGCGCGCTACAAATTTTTTCATGCGTGACCCCGTAAAAGGAAATATTTAAGGCATATGTGCCGTTCAATCAAAAATGCCCGCAACAAAGCGGACCACATATCCGCAGGCAAAGGCAAACGCAAGCTGCAGCGCGAATATCTTTGCCGCGTACTTGAAACCCACCTCTTTGCAGGCCGCGGAAAACGCCGATATGCACGCGGGGCAGGCGAGCACGAACGCCGCGGCGGCAAGTCCCGCCGCCATGCCCAGCCCCGTGCCGCCAGGCATAAGCATCGAGATGGTGGCCGCGATGTTCTCCTTGGCGGCAAAGCCGGAGATCATGGCGTACGCCAGCCGCCAGTCGGCTATGCCCATGGGCACGAACAGCGGAAGCGCGGCGCGGCTGAGCGCCGCGAGCATGCTGTCTTCCACCGCGCAGGGGCGGAGCGTGAAAGTATAGTTTGAAAGCAGCCAGCTGACCGCGCAGAATATGAGCACTGCCGTCGCCACTTTGATTATAAACCCTTTTATGTGAAAATACAACTTTTTAAGCACCGCGCGGGGCGAAGGCAGCCCGACGGGCGTGACTTCGGACAGCATGACCTCGCCGCGGCCTCCCATTGCCGACGAAATTACGAGCGCCAGCGTTATGCCCGCGAAGTACAGCGCGCACACCGCGGGGAACGGGTCGGAAAACAGCGGCGAGAGCAGCGTCAAAAACACTGGCAGCTTTGCGCCGCAGGGTATGTAGGCAAGCACCGCCACGGTGCGCCGCTGCGCCGCGCGCGAGGAGAAGCCGCGGGTGGTGAGTATGGCGGCGGCGGTGCAGCCGAATCCCGAGATGAGCGAAAACGCCGCCCTTCCCGAAAGGCCCGCTTTGCCGAATATGCCGTCGGTGACGAACGACAGGGCAGACATCACGCCGCTCTCGTCGAGCAGTATTAAAAATAGGTAGAGCACCGCAAGCTGCGGCACGAACGCGAGCACCCCGCCCGCGCCGCCTATCAGCCCGTCGCACACGAACGAACGGAACTTGCCGTCGGGCAGCCCCGCCCTTACAAACCCGCCGAATTTTTGCGTCATCAGGTCTTCGCACAGCGTTTTGAGCGCGTCACCCGGCATATGCGGGAAGAACGCCAGAAAGAACATCGCCAGTACCGAGGCTATGAAAAACGCCGGCGCGAACGCGCGGTTATAGAACAGCCTTTCCGCGCGGGTGAGCGAGCAATTGCCCCCGTAATATGCCCCGTTCAACGAAAGTTTTTCAATATTTTCCCGTCGGGGCGCGGCGGACGGAAGGGCGCAAAGCAGCCGCTTTAACTGCTTTACGTCGGTGGCTACCGGCACGCCCAGCGCAGCGGAGAGTTTATCTTTGTCCAGCCTGCCGCCCCGCCTTTTCAGCTGCCCGAGCTTTGTTATATAGAGCACCACCCGCCCGTTGAGGGCGAGCAGCGCCCGCGTGAGCGAGAGCGACTGTTCGAGCGTGAGCCCGTCGACCACGTTCACCACTATGTCCGCCGACTTTATCTCCTCTGCGGCGGAGGCCTCCTCCATCGAATAGCCGTTGAAGGAATACATGCCGGGCACGTCGGCATACGTTACGCCCTTTACCGTTTTATATGCGGGGCGGGTGGTCACGCCGTGCCAGTTGCCCGTGGGCAGTCTGCCTCGGGTGAGCGCGTTGAACAGCGTGGTCTTGCCCGCATTGGGGTTGCCCGCCAGCACCACCTTCATGCCGCGCGCTCCACAAATATCTTTTCGGCCAGCGGCCTGCCCACCGCCAGCCGCACCGCGCCGCAGCCGAGCAGCACGCAGCTTTTGAGCAGCGAAAAGCCGAGCGCCGTCACCGTTCTGCCCCTTACAAAGCCGAGCGCGCACAGCCGTTCGCCCGCCCCGCCCAAGATGTCCACCCGCGATATGCGGGCGCTTTCGCCCTCTTTAAGATCGTAAGCCGTCATACTTATAAGGTATGAAGGCGCCGCGCAGGCTATGCCTGCGCGGCGGCAATAACGGAATTTGCAACGGGCCTATTTGCGGACTATGGCTATTACCGCCTTTTCACCGTTGATGTTCTGCTCTTTTACGTATGCGCCCTCGGGTGCTGCGCCCTCGGCAATACCGTCCGCGAGCACGTCGGCGGCAAACCCTCCCGCTTTGAGCACGCGCCGCGCGCGCCCCTCGGCGGTAAAATATACGGCTATGCGGTCGGTGACCTCGAAGCCCGCCTCCTTGCGCATGTTCTGTATCCTGGAAACTATCTCGCGCTCGGCGCCCTCGTCGAGCAGCTCCTCGGTGAGCGTGGCGGAGAGCGCCACGGTTATGCCCCTGTCCGACTGGGCGACGAAGCCCTCGGCGCTGTCGGAAAACACCTGCAGATCCTCGAGCGAAAGGCTTACCCCGTCGAGCCCGGGCACGGCAAAGCTGCCGTCCCTGCGGATGGCGGCCAGCACCTCTTCGGCGTTGCAGCCGGCGATGAATTTGGATATGGCGCCCAGCTGCTTGCCGTACTTGGGGCCGAGCGTCTTGAGCTGCGGCTTTAAGCGGTACTTTATATATTTCGAAGCGTCGTCCGCAACGGTCATCTTCTTGACGTTGAGCTCCTCGAGCACTATCGCCTTTTCCTCTTCGGAAAGTTCGAGCGGCCTTTCGGAGACCACCACCATCTCGGCAAGAGGCTGGCGGTTTTTGAGGTTGCCCGCGTTGCGCGCCGAGCGACCGTTCACCACGATGCTCAGCACGTTTTCCATTCCGCGCTCGAGCCCGCCGTCTATGAGCGATTCGTCGGCCTCGGGGAAGCGGCAGAGATGCACGGATACGGGTGCGTCATTATAGAACTGCGGCACAAGGTTTCGGTACATCATCTCGGCAACGAAGGGCGTATATGGCGCCGTCACCTTTGCCAGCGTCACGAGCACGGCGTACAGCGTGGTGTAGGCGGCGGCCTTATCCTCCGTCATGTCGCTGCCCCAGAAGCGGTCGCGGCAGCGGCGGACGTACCAGTTTGAAAGGATATCGGCAAAGTCCTGTATGGCGCGCGAACTTTCGGTTATCTCGTACCGCGCGAGGTGCTCGTCCACCAACTTTACAAGGCTGTTGAGTCTGGAGAGTATCCACCTGTCCATCAGCGACAGTCTGCATTCTTTGAGCGAATACTTCGAAGGGTCGTATTTGTCTATCTCGGCATAGAGCGTGAAGAACGCATAGGTGTTCCACAGCGTGCCGAGGTATTTGCGCTGCGCCTCGGATACCGCCTCTTCATAGAAGCGCGAGGGCAGCCAGGGTGCGGACGAGGTATAGAAGTACCAGCGCACCGCGTCGGCGCCCTGCTTGTCGAGCACCGACCAGGGGTCGACGACGTTGCCCTTGTGTTTGGACATCTTTATGCCGTTCTTGTCGTTGACGTGCCCCAGAACTATGCAGTTTTTGAAGGGCGCCCTGCCGAAGAGGATGGTATTGACGACGAGCAGGGTGTAGAACCAGCCGCGCGTCTGGTCGACCGCCTCCGAGATGAAGTCGGCGGGGAAGGTCTCCTTGAAGAGGTCCTCGTTTTCGAACGGGTAGTGATACTGCGCAAAGGGCATGGAGCCGGAGTCGAACCAGCAGTCTATGACTTCGGGCGTGCGCTTCATCTTTCCGCCGCACCCGGGGCAGGTGCAGGTGAGATCGTCGAGATAGGGGCGGTGCAGCTCTATGTCCCTGTCTGCAGGTATGCCGCACTTCTCCTTGAGTTCCTTTTTGGAGCCCATCACCTCTATCTCGCCGCAGTCGGGGCATACCCACACGGGCAGCGGAGTGCCCCAGTACCTGTCGCGCGAGAGGCCCCAGTCGATGACGTTATCCAGGAAGTTGCCCATGCGTCCTTCCTTTATGGTCTCGGGCATCCAGTTGACCGAGCGGTTGGCGGCCTTTATCTCCTCCTTTACCTTGGTGACTTCGATGAACCAGCTCGAGCGCGCGTAGTATAAAAGCGGCGTGTCGCAGCGCCAGCAGTGGGGATAGTCGTGCTCGAAGGGCACTACCCTGAACAGGCTGCCCTGCTTTTCGAGCATCTCTATTATCGTCTTGTCCGCCTTTTTGGCAAACACGCCGTCCACCGCGGGAAAGCGCTTATCGAAGCAGCCGCGCTCGTTTACAAGCTGCACCACGGGCAGGCCGTAGCGCTTGCCCACCTTATAGTCGTCCTCGCCGAAGGCGGGCGCAATGTGCACCACGCCCGTGCCGTCGCCCATGGTGACGTAGGTGTCGCACACCACATAGTGCGCCTTTGCGGGCGCGCTTGCGGGCGATATGCGCTTTATCTCTTCGGAAGTCTCTTTGAACAGCGGCTCGTATTCCAGCCCCTCCCACTCCCTGCCGGGCTTTTCGGCGATCACTTTATGATCTTCGAAGAAGTTGCCCACCAGCGCCTTTGCAAGGATGTAGCGCACGCCGTCGCTCTCTATCTCGACATAGGGTTCGTCGGGGTTCATGCACAGCGCCACGTTGGAAGGCAGCGTCCACGGCGTGGTCGTCCACGCGAGGATGTAGCGGTTTTCCGCCCCCTTTACCTTAAAGCGGACGACCACCGAATTTTCCTTTACAAGTTTATATCCCTGCGCCACCTCGTGCGAGGAGAGCGCCGTGCCGCAGCGCGGGCAGTAGGGAACTATCTTGTGCCCCTTATACAGCAGTCCCTTTTCGTGCATGGTTTTGAGCGCCCACCACTCCGACTCGATATAGTTGTCGTCGTAGGTGACGTAGGGGTGCTTCATGTCCGCCCAGTAGCCGACGCGTTCCGACATGCGCTCCCATTCGCCCTTGTACTTCCACACGGACTGTTTGCACTGCTTTATGAACGGCTCTATGCCGTACTTTTCGATGTCCTGCTTGCCGTCCATGCCGAGCATCTTTTCCACTTCGAGCTCCACGGGCAGGCCGTGCGTGTCCCAGCCCGCCTTCCTTAAAACGTGCTTGCCCTTCATGGTCTGGTAACGGGGAATGAGGTCTTTCATTACGCGCGTTAAAATATGCCCGATGTGCGGCTTGCCGTTTGCCGTAGGGGGGCCGTCGTAAAACGAAAACTCCTCGGCACCCTCGTTGCTCTTCACCGACTTTTCAAAGACTTCGTTCTCCTTCCAGAAGTCGATGACCTCCTGCTCCCTTGCGGGGAAGTTGAGGGTTGTGTCAACCTTCTTATACATAATTTCACTCCTTGCGGCGGCAACCTGTAAAGGTAAAAAATAAAGCACCCGCGTTATTTCGGACACCGAAAACGAGTGCTTTTATACCACCAAAACAAACTATTATTTGCCATGAGTTGTAACGGGTCATGACTCCGTATTTTCTTAATAGCGCAAGCGTTCGGAAAATAAGCTGGGAGGTGATATCCCCTGCGCGCTCCTGCCTCCTTTCACCTGCCGGAAGCTCTCTTGAAGGGCGGGCGCAGCGGCGGTTGTCCTCCGTTGTAGCCTTTATATTCAGTTCTGCAATATAATTATAACCAAACCCCTCGCGAAAGTAAAGCGTTTTTCTGCCGTTTGGCGGCACGCTGAACGGCGGATTTTGTGAACGCTTACAATGGAATCGCCGCGGCGGCGTTTACATCCAGCGCGCTGAAATCGCCCGCCATATATCTGTTGAGCCCCTCGGAAGCTATCATGGCGGCGTTGTCGGTGCAGTAGCGCTTTTCGGGCAGCACGAGCGTGAGGCCCTCGCGGCGGCAGGCGGCCGAGAGTGTTTCGCGCAGGTAGTCGTTTGCTACGACCCCTCCGCCCGCCGTAACGGTGCCTATGCCGCATTTTTTTGCCAGCTCCACCGTCTTTTTTACGAGCGGGTCTATGGCGGCGCACTGGAATGAGGCTGCCAGATCTGCAAAGTTAAGCTGCTCGCCGCGCTGGCGCGCGTTGTGCACGGTGTTGAGCACGGCCGTCTTTAATCCGCTGTAAGAAAAGCGCAGCCGCTCGGAATTTTTCACGAGCGCGGAGGGCAGCTTTATGACGGGACTGCCCTGCGCCGCCAGCCGCTGCACAGAGGGCCCGCCCGGGTACGGCAGTCCGAGCACGCGCGCGCACTTGTCGAACGCCTCGCCCGCGGCGTCGTCGGAGGTAGCTGCGAGCACGTCGAACTCGGTGAACGTCTTGGTGCGCAGTATGGCGGTATGCCCGCCGCTCGCAAGCAGCGTTATAAACGGCGGCTTTAAGTCGGGCTTATCCAGATAGGCGGCGGATATGTGCCCGCGGATGTGATTCACGGCTATGAATGGAACGTTCAGGGCGAACGCGAACGCCTTGGCAAACGACAGCCCCACGAGCAGCGCGCCCAAAAGGCCCGCCCCGTAAGTAGCCGCCACGCAGTCTACGTCGCGCGGGGACAGCCCCGCATCGGCAAGGGCCAGACGGCACACTTCGTCCACCGCCTCCGTGTGCATGCGCGAGGCGATCTCCGGCACCACTCCGCCGTACCTGGCCTGTTCGCTTGCGGAGGAGATTATCCTGTCGGAGAGTATCTTCCTGCCGCGCAGCACCGCGCACGCCGTTTCGTCGCAGCTCGATTCGATGCCGAGTATTATCGGCTCATTTTTGATTTCAAACTTGCTTATATCGTACATATCCGTTCGCAGAAATGCAAGTGCGGCGCATGGCGCCGCACATATTTTTTTATGTATTTTGCCGCACTTATCCCGCCGCAGGTCACTGCCCTGCAGCCAAAAGTTGCAGCACCCCCTCAGTTGAGGTCGCCTTCGAAGGGCGCGTCGAAGCCGTCGGGGTCAGGATCGGGCTCGGGTTCGGGCTCCGCCACCGCCTCGGGCTCGGGTTCGGGTGCGGGTTCAGGCTCGGGCTTTGCAGGCTCCGGCGCGGGACCGGGCACATACGCCTTTACGAGCGCGTTGGCCTCGTTTTCGAGCACGATCGCCATCTGGAGCGCCTCGCTTACCGCCTTGCCGTCGAACATTCCCTCGCGCAACGCAAGATTGAGCAGATATATCACCTTCTGCCCGCACTTTACGCATTCCACGGCCTGCTGTGCGCGCATAGAGCGGTTGGGCAGATAGTTCAGCGCTATCATGTCCGAACCGAACTCGTTGGCGCATTCGCTCAGCTGCCTGAAGATCTCCTGCGCGCTCCTCCTGCTGTTGATGCCTATGCCCAGTGTGAGCACCTTGCGCGAAAGTGCCATACACCTTTCGGCAACGCTTAAAGTTGCAGCCATGTTTTTCCCTCCTTTAATGGAACTATTACCGCGCCTGCGGCGCTTTGATTTTTAAGCAGAAATTGCAATGAACAGGGCATATCAGCCCGTCTTTTTGAGGTAGTCGATGATAAATCCCTGAATGTCGCCGTCCATCACAGCCTGGATGTCGGTCATTTCATATCCCGTGCGGTGATCCTTTACCAGGGTGTACGGGCAGAACACATAAGAGCGTATCTGACTGCCCCACTCTATCTTCTTTATCTCGCCCTTGAGCTCTGCGTCGGCAGCCTCGCGCTCGGCGATCTGCCTTTCCACCAGCTTTGCGCGCAGGTACTGGAACGCCATCGCCTTGTTCTGCAGCTGGCTGCGCTCGTTCTGGCAGGTCACGACTATGCCCGTGGGGAAGTGCGTTATCCTTATGGCGGTCTCGGTCTTGTTTACTTTCTGCCCGCCCGCGCCCGAGGAGCGGTAGACGTCTATCCTTATGTCCTCGTCGCGGATCTCAACTTCGCCCTCGTCGTCGACCTCGGGCATAACCTCGAGCGAGGCAAACGAGGTGTGGCGGCGCTTGTTGCTGTCGAAGGGCGAGATGCGCACCAGCCTGTGCACGCCCTTTTCGGCTTTGAGGAAGCCGTAGGCGTTTTCGCCCTCCACCTTGAAGCTCACGCTCTTGATGCCGGCCTCGTCGCCGTCCTCACGGTCGAGTTCGGTCACTTTGAAGCCCTCTTTTTCGCAGTAGCGCTGGTACATGCGGTAGAGCATCTGCGTCCAGTCGCACGCCTCTGTGCCGCCCGCGCCCGCATGCAGGCTCAAAATCGCATTGTTGGCGTCATACTTGCCTTTGAGCAGCGCCTTAATGCGCATCTCCTCTATGTCGGACTCCGCCGAATTTATCATCTTCTCCAGCTCGGGCACGAGGCTCTCGTCGTCGGCCTCCTCGATGAGGTCTACAAATGCCTGCGCGTCTTTGAGCGCACTCTCGCCCTTGTTGTATGCGGCTATCTTGCCTTCGATGACCGAGATCTCCCTGCCGATGTGTTTGGACTTTTCAAGGTCGTTCCACACCTCGGGCTTCTCCTGTTCGGCGCGCAGCTCCTTCAGCTTATCGCCGATGTTGTCTATGTCGAGGGCATATTTTGCCTCCGCGAGCGTCTCCGAAAGCGACTTGAGCCTTAATCTGTAATCGTCTGCTTTGAACATAAATTTTCCTTTAAGGTACCGCAGCAAGCGGCGCTTACCGCGATAAGGCGGCATATATGCCGCAACTATTGGGCCTGATTATCTGTGATCCTTCCAGTAGCAGCAGTCCTTATACTTCTTTCCGCTGCCGCAGGGACAGGGATCGTTGCGGCCGGGCTCCTTCTTTTTGCCCCTTACGAGCGGAGCCTGCGGCCCGACGGGATTGGGAGTGAATTCCTGCGGACGCATCGCAAGCCCGCCTGCGGATGCAGCCTGCATGTTCACGGGGCCGGCGGGTGCCGAACGGGCCGCGGGAACGGACTGAGCTGCGGGCGCCGTGTCGCCTTCGGCCTTTTCGGGAGCTTCCGACTTCTCCCCGGCGGGAGCCTGCGCGGGCGCCGCGGGGCGGGCGGCGGGTGCGGGCCTGCCGGGCTGCTGGCCGGGACGGACGCGCACTATCCTGCCCTTGAGCAGACGGGAGATGGTGGTCGTCTGCACGCGGTCTATCATGTCGGTGAACATCTCGTAGCCTTCCTGCTTGTAGGCTATTACGGGATCCTGCTGGGCATAGCCGCGCAGGCCGATGCCCTTGCGGAGCTGATCCATTGCGTCGATATGGTCTATCCAGTTCCTGTCGACCGAGCGGAGCAGTTCGTTGCGCTCTATCTGGTGGTAGTCCACCTGGCCGTGAGTTTCGTTTTTGATGTTGACTATCTTCTGTTCGTAGGCGGCGATGACCTCCTTGGAGATCTTATTTATCGCCTTCTGGTAATCCCAGCGCTCGAGCATGTCGCGCGTTATGGTGAAGGTGCATTCATCGGGATATATCCTCGTTTTAAGCGCCTCGTTGAGCGCGTCCTCGTCCCACTTTTCGGGCATGGCCTCGGTGTTCACCGTTTCGCCCACTACCTTTTCTATATAGTCGGGGATATATTTGAGCATCTGCTCGTGCACGTCCTCGCCCTTGAGCACTTTGAGGCGCTCGCCGTAGATCGTCTTTCGCTGTTCGTTCATCACCTCGTCATACTGCAGCGTGCGCTTGCGGATGGCGAAGTTACGGCCCTCGATGGCCTTCTGCGCGTTCTCTATCGCGCGGGAGAGCATCTTGGACTGCAGGCACTGGTCCTCGTCCAGCTTGAATGCGTTGTAGATGGACTTTATCCTCTCGCCGCCGAAGCGCTTTGCAAGGTCGTCCTCCAGCGAGATATAGAATATGGAAACGCCGGGGTCGCCCTGACGGCCCGAACGGCCGCGCAGCTGGTTGTCTATGCGGCGGCTTTCGTGGCGCTCGGTGCCTATGATGCACAGGCCGCCCGCCTCGATGACCTTCACCTTTTCGGCGTCCGTCTCCGCCTTGAACTTGGCATACAGTTCGGCATAGCGCTCGCGCGCCTTTATCTCCTCCTCGTTGAACTCCCTGTCGGCATAGGAGATGGCGACCTCTATCATGTCGTGGTCGAAACCCTCCTCCCTCATGCGCTTTTTGGCAAGATATTCGGGGTTGCCGCCCAAAAGGATATCGGTGCCGCGGCCCGCCATGTTGGTGGCGATGGTCACCGCGCCGTAACGGCCCGCCTGGGCGACTATCTCGGCCTCGCGCTCGTGGTTCTTGGCGTTTAAGATATTGTGCTTTACGCCGTTGCGGTGCAGCAGCCTGGAAAGTTCCTCCGACTTATCCACCGTCACCGTACCGATAAGTATGGGCTGGCCCTTGGCGTGGCGCTCGACTATCTCGTTCACGATGGCGCGCTTTTTGCCGTCCTCGGTGGAATAGATCATGTCGGCGTAGTCCTTGCGCTGCACGGGCTTGTTGGTGGGTATTTCCACCACGTCGAGCGAATAGATGGTGCGGAACTCCGCCTCCTCCGTCTTGGCGGTACCCGTCATGCCGGAGAGCTTGTTATACAGGCGGAAGTAGTTCTGGAACGTTACCGTTGCGTGCGTCTTGTTTTCGTTGCGCACCTTTACGTGTTCCTTGGCCTCTATGGCCTGGTGCAGGCCGTCGGAATAACGCCTGCCGTTCATCAGTCGGCCCGTGAATTCGTCCACTATGAGTATCTCGCCGTCGTTGGAGACGATGTAGTCCTCGTCGCGCTTGAACAGTTCGTGCGCTTTGAGCGCCTGCTGTATGTGGTGGTTGAGGTCGGCGTTCTCTATATCGGCAAGGTTGGCTATGCCGAAGAAACGCTCGGCCTTTTCGGCGCCCTTTTCGGTTATGGTCACCGACTTTTCCTTGCGGTCTATGATGTAGTCCCAGTTCTCCATCTCTTCGAGGATGGCCGCAAGGCGTGCGTTTGCCTCCTGCTCCTCTGCGGTGAGCTCCTTTTTGCGGCGGGAGGGCGCTTTCTTTTCGGCGTCCTTCTTGTCATCGTCGAATCCGCCCGTCAGCGTGCGCACGAACCTGTCGACGTCCTCGTACAGCCTCGAACTTTCGCCGCCCCTGCCCGAGATGATGAGCGGGGTGCGCGCCTCGTCGATGAGAATGGAGTCCACTTCGTCGATTATGCAAAAGTTGAGTTCGCGCTGCACCATGGAGGCGAGCGAAACTTTGAGGTTGTCGCGCAGGTAGTCGAAGCCAAGCTCGTTGTTGGTGCCGTAAACTATGTCGCACGCATAGGCCTCCTTCTTCTGCCTGTCGTCCATGCCGGGCACGACGACGCCCACGGTGAGTCCCATGAATTTATGCACCTTTCCCATCCACTCGGCGTCGCGCCTTGCAAGATAATCGTTTACGGTGACAATGTGCACGCCCTTGCCGGTGAGCGCGTTGAGGTAGGCGGGAAGGGTAGAGACGAGCGTCTTGCCTTCGCCCGTGCGCATCTCTGCGATACGGCCCTGATGCAGGCAGATGCCGCCCATTATCTGAACGTGGAAATGCTTCATTTTGAGCACGCGCCAGCTTGCCTCGCGCAGGGCGGCAAAGGCGTCGAACATTATGTCGTCGAGCGTCTCGCCCTTTGCAAGCCTCTCTTTGAGCACGCGCGTCTGATCTTTGAGCTGCTCGTCCGACATGCTCTGGTACTTTGGTTCGAGCTCCTCGACCTTAACGGCGAGTTTGTTGAGCTTTTTAACCGCAGCCCTGCTGTCGGAACCGAGAATGTAGCTGATAAGTCCCATTTATACTCCTTGAACAAACCGATAGAAAACGGAATATTTTTTGGCAGGCCCCGCAAGCGGAGCGTTATAATCCGTTTAATATTTTACTACATCGAAGGGTATATTTGCAATCGCTTTTCTGCAAAAAAATCAAATATTTTGTTTTTTACGGTAAAACGCAGGCGGCTCCGGCGGCTTTTTTCGGCAACGCGGCAGGACCGCGCAAAAAAACAGGGACGGGCCGAAGCCCGCCCCGCACCGTGTGCCGGTCTTATTTTATGAGTTTCGTGCGCATGGAGTTGAGCACGGCGATCAGCATCACGCCGACGTCCGCGGCCACCGCGGCGATCAGCGGAAAGCCCTGCACCGCAACGCCGAGCACCATGACGGCCAGCTTTATCGCGAGCGAGCCCGCAATGTTCTGGAAGACTATCGAGCGCGTGCCCCTCGCTATCCGCACGGCCTTGGGCAGCAGTTCCAGATTGTCGGTGACGAGCACCATGTCGCTTGCCTCTATGGCCGCGTCGGAGCCGACCTTGCCCATGGACACCGCGCAGTCCGCCGCAGCCATGACGGGCGCGTCGTTTATGCCGTCGCCGACATAGATCAGCTTGCCGCGCCGTCTCAGCCGTTCGGCGCATTCCAGCTTTCCGTCGGGCAGCAGGCCCGCTTCGAAGCCGTCCAGCCCGACCTCTCCGGCTACCGCCGCCGCGCGCGCGGAATTGTCGCCGGTGAGCATGGTGCAGTACTCAACACCCTGCCGCTTCAGCTCCGCAACGGCGCGCTTCGCGTCCGCCTTAACGCCGTCGCCTATCTCTATGCAGCCGACGTATCCGCCGTCGTAAGCGACGTAGATCACTGTATATATGCTGTCCTTTTCGGGAAAAGCTATGCCGTTTTCACTGAGCAGCTTAGCGTTGCCGCACAGCAGCGCCTTTCCGTCCGCCAGGCACCTGATGCCGCGCCCGGCCACCTCTTCGGCGCTTTCGGCCGCATACGGCGTAGCCGCATCCGCGAACGCCGCGGCTATCGGATGGGAGGAATATTTTTCCGCCGCAGCGGCAAGCTGCACTGCCATGTCGGAATCGGATGAGATTATTTTGAATGAACCTTCGGTAAGCGTGCCGGTCTTATCGAACGCCGCCACCTTGCACTGCGCGAGTTCGTCCAGGCAGGTGGAACCCTTTACGAGTATGCCCGACCTTGCCGCGCGGCCTATGCCGCCGAAGTAGGAGAGCGGCACCGAAATGACCAGCGCGCACGGGCAGCTTATTACGAGGAACGAAAGCGCCCTCGAGATCCACTCCGAATATGTCGGCCAGCCGAACGCTCCGTTCGCCGCGCAGATGACCGTGGGCACCAGCGCGGCCACGACGAGCGCGGCGGCGCACACCGCAGGGGTGTAGTATCGGGCGAACTTTGTTATGAACTTTTCGGGCTTCGCCTTCTTTGCAGTGGAATTTTCCACGAGGTCGAGTATCTTTGCCACCGCCGAATCGCAGTACCTGCGCAGCACCTTTACCTCTAACGCCCCGGAGACGTTTATAGCGCCTGAGAGTATCTCCTGCCCTTCCCCGACTTCTACGGGCAACGATTCGCCGTTGAGCGAGCGCATATCCAGCGCGCTCTCTCCCTTTACTATCACGCCGTCGACGGGCACCTTTTCGCCCGCCTTTATTAGGATGACGTCCCCGGCCTCCAGCTCCTCCGGCCTTACAGTCACCTGTTCGCCGCCCTTAAGCAAAGTGGCGGTATCGCTCCTGAGATCCATCAGCTTTGTAATGGAATTGCGCGAGGAACCCACGGCGACCGACTGCAGCAGCTCGCCGATCTGATACAGCAGCATGACCGCCACACCCTCGTAAAGGCCGTCGCCGGAAACTATGCCGAGTACGACCGCGGCCACCGAAGCCACCATCATCAGAAAATTTTCGTCGAATATCCTGCCCTTGGAGATGTTTTTGACGGTATTTGCGAGCACCTCCCACCCCACCGAGAGGTAGGATACCGCAAACAGCGGATAGGAAATGATTCTGCCCGTGTTTCCGCCCGCGAAGTATAATATCATTGCAGGGATGAAACACGCCACCGAAACCATCACCTGAACGATCTCGCGCAGGTGCTGCCTCAGCAGCCCCTTTGCCGCGGGCTTTCCGGGCAGGTCTTCCGCCACCCTGACGTCCTCGAAATGATTTATGGCGTATATCGCCCTCTCGCGCGCGGCGGGGCTTTCGCAGCTGAGCGTGACCGTCATGTTCATGAAATCCACCGCCGCCGTCACGCCCTCGGTACCGTTGAGTATCTCTTCGAGCTCCCGCGCGCAGTTGGCACAGTCTAGTCCCTCAATCTTCAGCTTTTCCGTGCCGGGGGCGGGGACGGCAGGCTCGACTACGCGCACCTCCTCGAACCCGTTGCAGCACCTCTTTACCGCTTCGACAGTGTCCTCGCTGTCACAGTCGAAATATACCTTCTGCGCGATAAAATCCACAGAGGCGTTCTTTACGCCCCTTACTCCGGAGACCAGCTCTTCCAGCTCCGCCGCGCACGACGCGCAGTCGATATTTTCCAGCTGTATCTCCCTTCTGCCGCAGCCTTCGTTCTCCTCGCCGATCACCTTCACGTCCTCGAACGCGTTGCACTTTGCGCGCACCTCTTCGGCGGCACGCTCGTCGCCGCACTCGAATCGCGCCTTCTGCGCGATGAAATCCACAGAGGCGTTCTTTACGCCTCCGACCTTCGAAATTATCTGCTCCAGCTCGGACGCGCATGCGGCGCAGTCCAGCCCCTCAAGCCTGAATACCTTAATCATCGCCGTGCAGATGCTCCTTTGCCACCCTGATCATGGTCATGATATGCTCGTCGTCGACGGAGTAGAGGATATTCTTCCCGTCGCGGCGGCTCTTGATTATCCTGTTGTCCTTAAGCGTCTTCAGCTGGTGCGAAACGGCGCTCTGCTGCCCGCCCACCGCGGCGCAGATGTGCTCCACGCACAGCTCCCCCGCCGAGAGCGCAAGCAGGATCTTCAGCCGCGAAGGTTCGCTTATCGCCTTGAAGCGCGCAGCCATCACGGCGATACCCTCCTCCGACGGCATGGCGGCCAGCGCCGCCTTCATGACGCCCTCGTGCCGTTCGGGCGTATTGCAGGTGTTTTGCATGTCGCCTGCCTCCTTATATATGAATGTTTAATCATATGATAATATCTTGTTTTGTAAATGTCAAGCGTCCGGGAGAAGTTTTTGAGAAAAATTTTACGGGCACGTGCCGGCGCACACAATAAACATGTACAAAACAGAAAGGCGCGCCGCGTGCAGAAACTGCA
>DVIK01000001.1 GCA_018711385.1 Candidatus Coproplasma avistercoris | reverse complement strand
ACGGCGCAAACAGGCTGGCTTCCAACTCCCTGCTCGAAAGCCTGATATTCGCAAAGCGCGCCGCAAAGGACATAGCCGCGGGGTACACCCGCGCCGATCTCAACGCCGCGCGCGCCGCCGAGGAGGCGCTCGACCTTGAAAAATATTCAAACGTGCCCGCGCTGCTCAAAAGCTACAAGGGCATAGTGCTCAATGCCATAAAGGAGGCCGAAAATGAACAACCCCATCACTGAGCGGCTGCACGCCGACGAGCTCATAAAGCTGGCGCTCTCCGAGGACATCACCGGCGAGGACGTCACCACCAACGCCGTCATGCCCGAAAAAAGGCTCGGCACGGCAGACCTCATTTGCAAGCAGGACGGCGTGATCTGCGGCCTTGCGGTGTTTGCGCGCACGTTCACCCTTCTGGACGATTCCACCGAAGTAGAGCTGTTCGCAAAGGACGGCGACGAGGTAAAAAGGGGCGCGCATATAGCCAAAGTAACGGGCGACATACGCGTCCTTCTCTCGGGCGAACGCACCGCGCTCAACTATCTGCAGCGCATGAGCGGCATAGCCACCGCCACGCGCGCCATGGTAAAGCTGCTCGACGGATGCAAAACGAAGCTGCTCGACACCCGCAAGACTACGCCCAACATGCGCGTGTTCGAAAAATATGCCGTAAAGGTGGGCGGCGGGGGCAACCACCGCTATAATCTTTCGGACGGCGTGCTCCTCAAAGATAACCACATAGGGGCCGCGGGCGGCGTGGCAAAGGCGATAGAGATGGCGCGTGCATATGCGCCGTTCGTCCGCAAGATAGAGGTGGAGGTGGAAAACCTCGATATGTGCCGCGAAGCGCTCGGTGCGGGCGCGGACATAATCATGCTCGACAACATGTCCGCAGACGACATGGCAAAGGCGGTAGAGATGATAGGCGGCAGGGCGATAACCGAGATAAGCGGCAACGTAACCGCGCAGAACATAGAAAACATCAAAAAGGTGGGCGCGGACTTTGTGTCCAGCGGCGCAATCACCCATTCGGCGCCCATACTCGACCTGTCGCTCAAAAACCTTCACCCGATAGACTGACACGGGCACAGGATCGGTCTGCGGATGTTATTTGCCGCATATATGCGGTGTAATTTGTATGTTATGACGGAGGAAAAGGTATGAAGGCGGAGATGCGCCGCAAGGAGATACTTGCGATAGTGGGCAACAGCGACAATCCCTTGCCCGCCGCGGTGCTTGCCGAAAAGCTCGGCGTCTCGCGGCAGGTGATTGTGCAGGACATAGCCATACTGCGCGGCAGCGGCTACGGCATAATATCCACCAACCGCGGCTATATGTTCGCGGTCAAAAAGCCCGCCGTCTCGCGCGTGTTCAAGTGCAGGCACACGCTCGAGCAGATTTTGGACGAGGGCTACCTTATAATCTCGCTCGGCGGCAGGGTAGAGGACATCTTCGTCAATCACCGCGTATACGGCAGGATAGCCGCCAGGCTGGAGCTATACAACAACACGCATGTGGAGGAGCTCTACCGCTCGCTGGTCAGCGGCGCCTCCAAGCCGCTGATGGCAGTCACCGACGGCTATCACTATCACACGGTCACCGCGCCGGACGAGGAAACGCTCGACAGGATAGAGGACGCCCTGCGCAAGGCGGGGTTCCTGATCGAAATTTAAGGGGGCTTACATGGTCATTCATCACGACAAAATGGCGTACGGCAGGGTGGACGGCCTTGCCGACAGCCTTTCCGAAGACAGGCTGAAGGAGATGGCAAAGCGCCTTTCCGCCGGCGAAAAGGCGCAGCCGGAGGAAGAGGAAGGGGACAAAAAAGAGAAAAAAGAGCAAAAATAACGGCCGTGCGGCGCTTGCGCCGCACGGCCTTGAAAATTCAGATTAGCTTATATAGTCTTCCCGCGCGAAAGCATCCATTCCTTCAGGTGTTCGCGTTCGATGGGCATTATCGCCTCTTCGGGATACTTCGATTTCTTTCCGCCGTATGTGTAAACGAAGAATTTTCCGTCCTTGGTGACATACAGCGTCTCTTCATAGCCGCTCGGGTCGCCGGGTGCGCCGAAGGTGAATTTTTTATCTACGGTGGCTGTGAGCGTGTCGTAGATCACGCCGTCGATCACTTTACGCATATTCTTCACTACCTTGCATTTTTTATCGGTATACAACCGCAATACGCCGTTATTGTATCACAAGCGTGCGCCCGTGTCAATTTCACGCCCGCCCCGCCGCCCGCTCCGCCGATTATTGTTAAAAAATAAATTGCCTTGTAATAAAATAACAGCGGGCTGCCCGCCGCCCGCATGTAAAGTATGTGCGGTTTGTCAAGTAAAATTGCTTGACAGATGCTCGGCGAGGTGGTAAACTGTAATGCGTTAAGGGGGCGTGCGCCTATGGCAGATATAAAATTTTTAAGACTGTGGGACATATATTCCCCGCTGCTCACGCCCACCCAGCGCGAGATGACGGATATGTTCTTCAACCTCGACCTCACGGTCACCGAGATAGCAGAGGCCAAAGGCATTTCGCGTCAGGGCGTTTCGGAATGCCTCGCGTCGGCGAAAAAGCAGCTTGAAGAGTACGAGCAGAAGCTCGGGTTTTCGCGCATCCTGCGCGAGGGCGACCTGCGGCTTTCGCTGCTTTTGACAAAGGCGGGGCGCTGGGCGGAAGATTTTGCGGCCGCCAATCCTCAGTTTGCCGGGCAGGTTAAGGTGTTGCAGACGATTTTGAGCGGTGACTATTCCTCTCCCGCGCGCGAGCTTGCCGGGGAGGCGGAAGACGGCAAGGCGGACGATTAAGGAGTTGTATGGGAGCTTTTTCCTCTCTTTCAGAAAGATTAAATCACATATTTTCCAAACTCACAAAGCGCGGCAGGCTCACCGAGCTTGAAATCAAGACGGCCATGCGCGAAGTTCGCGTCGCTCTTTTGGAGGCAGACGTAAACATTCAGGTCGCAAAAAAGTTCTGCGCCGACGTCTCGGAAAAGGCGGTCGGGCAGGAGATACTCAAAAGCCTGAATCCTGCGCAGCAGGTAATAAAGATAGTAAACGAAGAGCTCATCGCTCTGATGGGTTCCTCCAACGCCAAGCTCGCCGTCGCCAGCAAGCCGCCCACGGTCATCATGATGTGCGGCCTTCAGGGCGCAGGTAAGACCACGCTGTGCGGAAAGCTCGCCGTTCACCTCAAAAAGAACGGCAAGCGCCCGCTGCTCGTCGCGGGCGACATCTACCGCCCCGCCGCCATAAACCAGCTGAAAGTGGTCGGCAGGAACGCGGGCGCCGAAGTGTTCGAAAAGGGCACGCAGAACCCGGTAAAGACTGCAAAAGAGGCTGTGGAATACGCCCGTTCGCAGGGCTTCGACACCGTTATAATAGATACCGCGGGCAGGCTGGAGATAGACGAAAAGCTCATGCAGGAGCTCGAAGAGATCTGCAAGGCCGTCGAAGTCACCGAAATACTGCTCACCGTCGATTCGATGATGGGTCAGGTGGCGGTCAACGTCGCGCGCACCTTCAATGAAAGGCTGGAGATAACGGGCGTGATCCTCACCAAGCTCGACGGCGACACGCGCGGCGGCGCATGTCTCTCCATAAAGGCGGTCACGGGCAAGCCCATCAAGTTCATCGGCACGGGCGAAAAGCTCACCGACCTCGAACCGTTCTATCCCGACAGGATGGCTTCGCGCATACTGGGCATGGGCGACGTGCTCACGCTCATCGAAAAGGCGCAGCAGGCCGTCACCGAAGAGGACGCCAAAAAGATGCA
This sequence comes from Candidatus Coproplasma avistercoris, assembly GCA_018711385.1. Classification (GTDB taxonomy): domain Bacteria; phylum Bacillota; class Clostridia; order Christensenellales; family Borkfalkiaceae; genus Coproplasma; species Coproplasma avistercoris. The sequence goes on along the minus strand of DVIK01000001.1, from coordinate 5,634 downwards.
GCAGAAGCTGCGCGAAAACTCCTTCACGCTGGAAGATTACCTCGTGCAGTTCGAAAGCATGAAGAAGATGGGCGGGCTGCAATCGGTAGTGTCCATGCTCCCCGGCGTTGGCGGAAAGATAAAGGCCGGAGACCTCGACGAGAGCAGGATCGAGCGCACAAAGGCGATAATCCTCTCCATGACAAAGCAGGAGAGGGAGGATCCCGTGATAATCAACGCCTCGCGCAAGCGCCGCATAGCGGCTGGTTCCGGCACTACCGTGCAGGAGATAAACCAGCTGCTCAAACAGTTCGACCAGGTAAAGACGCTGATGAAGCAGCTCAAAAACGGCAAGCGCAGACTTCCGTTCGGGTAAACAAACGGCAGTAATTGCGGCATATTTGCGCACGAATCAAAAAAGTAAGGCGCAAGCCGCGCTTATATATCAAAAGAAAATTCAATTTTTAAGGAGACATAAAAAATGGCAGTTAAAATGAGACTTACCAGAATGGGCGACAAGAAGTCCCCCTTCTACCGCATCGTGGTGATCGACAGCAGGAAGGCGCGCTCGGGCGAGTACATCGACAAGATCGGCTACGTGGATCCCCTCAAGAACCCCGCAGAGGTCGTTATCGACGCCGAAAAGGCAAAGAAATGGCTTGCAAACGGTGTTCAGCCCACCGAAACGGTGAAGAGCTATCTGGTAAACGCAGGCGTCATGGAAAAGAGCAGCAAACTCTCCGCTCCCAAGACCAACGACAAGAAAAAGAAGAAGGACTGACGCCTGAATGAGGCGGTTTGCCGCAGCCGGCTGCGGCAACAGGGAGAATAATGATATGTTGGAACTCGTAAAATATATCGTGGAACAGTTTGCCGAACACAGGGAAGCCATAGAGTATAAGGAAGAGGAAAAGGAGAACGTTATAGAGATAACCGTGCTCCTCGACGATTCCGACATGGGCAAGGTGATAGGCAAGCAGGGCAAGATAGCCAAGGCGCTGCGCACGCTCGTAAAGGCGGCTACGCCCAAGGGCGCAAAGAAGTACGCCGTTGAAATTAAGGGCAGGGAAGCGGCCGAAAACTGAGCCGTTTTGCCGTTTGCAGCGGCATATTATGCCACTTAACCGTAATCGCGGCCGTGCTTTTCAGCACGGCCTTTTACGGCGGCGCGAACTTTCAGGGAATTTTTTATGAAGAAATATCTTACGATAGGAACGGTCTTGAAGCCTCAGGGCATACGCGGCGAAATAAAGGTGATGCCGCAGACGGACGCTCCCGAGGACATGAAGGGCTTTGCAAACGTGCACATCGGCGGTACGGAATACAGAGTGCTCGCGTGCAGGGCTGCGGGCGGGTATGCCTATCTCACCCTGCGCGGCATTGCCGACAGGAACGCGGCCGAGCTGTTGCGCGGGCAGGAGGTGCTCGCCGACCGCGACGACGCGCCCGAACTCCCCGAAGACAGAGTGTATATCGCCGACGTGATAGGTTGCAGGCTCGTAGACGAAGACGGCGGACAGCTGGGCGAGGTGCTCGACGTCACACCTGCGCACACCGATGTATACACCGCTCTCATCGGCGGCAAGAACGTGCTCTTCCCCGCGGCGGAAGGCGTGATAGTTTCCATCGACGCGCAGGCCGGGGTAGTCACCGTCAACAGGCGGCGCTTCAACGAGGTCGCCCTGCTCTGAGCAAGGTATATACTCATGAATATCACCATATTAACGTTGTTTCCCGAGATGTTCGCTCCGCTTAAAGAGAGCGTCATAGGCAGGGCGGTGAACGGCGGAAAACTCAACATAAACGTGGTAAACATACGCGACTATGCGCAGAACAAGCACTTTAAGTGCGACGACTACCCCTTCGGCGGCGGCGCGGGCATGGTCATGATGCCGCAGCCGATAGGTTCGGCCATAGACGCGCTCGACCCCGAACACAGGGCGCTCCGCATATTTATGTCGCCGCGCGGCAGGACTTTCTGCCAGAGCATTGCCGTCGAACTTGCAAAGCAGAGCGATCTGCTGCTGCTCTGCGGGCACTACGAGGGCGTCGACCAGCGCGTGATAGACATGTACATGGACGAGGAACTCTCCATAGGCGACTATGTGCTCACGGGCGGCGAACTGCCGGCCATGGTGGTGTGCGACTGCGTGGCGCGCTATGTGGAGGGGGTGATCTCGGGCGAGAGCCTTAAAGACGAGAGTTTTTCCGGCGGGCTGCTGGAATACCCGCAGTACACGCGTCCGGCGGTATATAAGGGCGTGTCCGTACCGGAGGTTCTGCTCGGCGGCAACCACGGCGAGGTGGAAAAGTGGCGGCGCGAGCAGGCCGAACTCATCACCAAAAAAAATCGGCCCGATCTTTTGAAATAGTAACTGACCGCCATATATGTGCGGTTTATCTTACTCAACTGTCAATTATTAGTTATCTGGTGCTATATGCGGACTATACAGTGGTTCCCGGGACACATGACCAGGGCCATGCGGATGATGGGCGAAAGCGCCGCTCTGTGCGACGGCGCCGTGATGGTGCTCGACGCCCGCTGCCCGGCCTCGTCCTTCAACGTAAAACTTAAAAAGGTATTCGCAGGCAAGCCGGTGCTGTATGTGCTCAACAAGTCCGACCTTGCCGAGAACGCCGCGGAGTGGGTAAAGGCCATCCGCGCAAAGGGCGGGGCGGCAGTGGCGCTAAACGCAACGGCGAGCGGCTGCCGCAGGGAGCTGTTTGCTGCGTGCGGCGAAATCGTGCGCGATAAGCGCGAGCGCGCCATTGCCAAGGGCTACGAACGTGTGTTCAGGTTCATGGTGCTCGGCGTGCCCAACACCGGCAAGAGCACGGTGATAAACCTGCTCTCCGGCGCAAAGCGCACGGTCACGGGCAACAAGGCGGGCGTCACGCGCGGCAAGCAGTGGATAAGGCTGGAGGGCTTCGAGCTGCTCGATACTCCCGGCACCATGCCCCCCGCGTTCGAAAACCAGACCTTCGCGCGCCGCCTTGCATACGTCGGCAGCATAAATGACGACATACTCGACTTCGACGACCTCGCGCTCGCCCTGCTTGCAGACATGGCCCAAAAGTATCCCGACCGCCTCAAAGCGCGCTACGGTATCGCCGACCTGTCCTCGCCGCCCGCCATGCTCGAAGGCATCTGCGTGCGCAGGGGGCTTGTGCTGCGCGGGGGCGGCTACGACTACGAGCGAGCCTGCCGCGCCGTGATAGACGACCTTAGAAAGGGCAGGCTGGGCAGGGTGGATCTTGACGACCGCGAGGACGTCCTGAATACAGATTTTTGAAAATGGTGCGGCAATATGCCGCAGCCAAAGCGTAACCGGTTTACTTTTATGGATAAATTTACTCTGGAAAACGAACTGCGCGCCTCGGGCTTTCCGCTGGTGTGCGGCGTAGACGAAGTGGGCAGGGGGCCGCTGGCGGGCCCGGTGGTGTGTGCGGCGGTCATAATGCCCGCGCACGAGGTCATCGACGGCATAGACGACAGCAAGAAGCTCTCCGCAAAGAAGCGCGAAAAGCTGAGCACGCTCATACGTCTCTCGGCGATGGCGTTCAGTATCTTCTGCGTTCAGCCGCAGAAGATAGACGAGGTGAACATCCTTCAGGCCACGCGCCTGTGCATGAAGGGCGCCGTCGAGAGCCTTTCGGTGCGCCCCGACTTCGTGATCACCGACGGCAACATGACGCTCGACATAGATACCCCGCAGCGCCCGGTGATAGGCGGCGACGCGAGCTGTTACAGCATAGGCGCGGCGTCCGTGCTCGCCAAGGTGTACAGAGACGCGCTCATGGATAAATACGCCGAGCTCTACCCCGCCTACGGCTTTGCGCGCAACAAGGGCTACGGCACGGCTGAGCACATCGCCGCCATAAAAGAGTACGGATTATGCCCCATCCACCGCAGGAGTTTCACCCGAAAATGGGCATAAAAGGTTCAAAAACGCCATCGCAGCTGAAGAACGCCGCCGACCGCCGCACAGGCAGGTCGGGCGAAAACAGGGCGGCGAGGTATCTCAAACGGCACGGCTACAGGATACTCGAGCGCAACTGGCGCAATCCATTCGGCGAGGTGGACATAATAGCCGCAAAGGGCGACGTCGTCGCCTTTGTGGAGGTAAAGGCGAGGCTTACCGACGCGTTCGGCGCGCCCGGCGAGGCCGTGGGCAGGCGCAGGCGGGAGCGCTATGTGAACGCCGCGCGCTGCTATTTTGCCGACAGGGAGATGGACTGCGTGGTGCGCTTCGACGTGATAGAGGTGCAGGGCAGGCAGCTCAACCATATCGAGAGCGCGTTCGAGGAGCACTGACCGCCCGCCGCGCCGCCATATATTATATATATGGAATGCCCTCGAAACAAAAAACGCGGGGTGTGTCGCAAATTTCACAAAACTGTGCCGCAAATAGCTTGATTTTTTTTTGCGGCTTTGGTAGAATGTTCAACGTACCATGCTAATCGGGGCGCGGGCAATGAGTTTGCGCCTTTCAGGAGGATTGTTATGAAGGGTCTTATAGAGGCGATAGAGAAGGAAGGCATGAAGGAGAACGTGCCCGCGTTCAACGTAGGCGACACCGTAAGGGTGGGCTTCAAGGTAATCGAGGGCACCAAGGAGAGGATCCAGAACTTCGAAGGCGTAGTTATAGCCAAGAAGCACGGCGGCATCAGGGAGAGCTTCACGGTAAGAAGACTTTCCTTCGGCGTCGGCGTAGAGAGAACTTTCCCCGTTCACTCGCCCAAGATCGCGTCCATAACCGTTGTAAAGCGCGGCAAGGTAAGAAGGGCCAAGCTCTATTATCTGCGCGGACTCACCGGCAAGGCTGCAAAGATCACCGAAATTAAATAAGCTGAAAAAGAACCTGAATTTCAGGTTCTTTTTAATTTTACCGGAAAATTTTTGTCTGCGGCATTGTAATTGCGCCGCTCAGCCGTTATAATGTTGTGTGATACTTGCAAAAGGGGGAGCTTATGCTTTCTAAGGTGATCAGTTTTGCCCTCCACGGGCTGGAGGGCGTTCCCGTAGAGGTGGAGACGGACATAAACAAGGGCATGGTGGCTTACGACCTCGTGGGCCTGCCCGACGCCGCCGTAAAGGAGAGCAAGGAGCGCGTGCGCTCTGCCGTGAAGAACAGCGTTCTGCGCTTTCCCGTGAGCAAGATCACGGTAAACCTTGCTCCTGCGGACATAAAAAAAGAGGGTTCGCATTACGACCTTCCCATCGCGGTGAGCATATTGAAGGCCAGCGACCAGCTGCCGTACGATACCGACGGAGTGGTGTTTCTGGGCGAGCTTGCGCTCGACGGCGCGCTGCGCGCGGTAACGGGCATGCTGCCCATGCTCATCTCTGCAAAGGCGCGCGGGTTCAGGCGCTTTGTAATACCCGCGGTGAACGCCAACGAGGCGAGCTTTATCGAGGGCGCCGAGGTATATGCCTTAAAGTCGCTTAAAGAGGTAGTGGGTTTTCTCAGCGGCGAGATGCGGTTTCAGCCCGTCGCCCACCGCAGCTACGAAAGCGTCAGGCGCGAGCGCGCTTACAACTGCGACCTTTCATACGTAAAGGGTCAGCGCATAGCAAAGCGCGCGCTGGAAATAGCCGCCGCGGGCGGGCACAACATACTGCTCGTCGGTCCTCCCGGCACGGGCAAGACCATG
>DVIK01000008.1 GCA_018711385.1 Candidatus Coproplasma avistercoris | reverse complement strand
AACATGGCGTTCGGCACGGGCGAGCACGAGACCACCTCGATGTGTCTCGAGCTTCTGCAGGAATACCTCACGCCCGAAAGCGTCTGCCTCGACGTGGGCTGCGGCAGTGGTATTTTAGGCATATCCGCCGTCCTTTTGGGCGCAAAGAGCGCATATCTCACCGATATAGACGGCGTTGCTACCGACAGCGCGCTGCACAACTGCAGGCTCAACGGCGTGCAGGACAGGTGCACGGTTAAGCGCACCGACCTTGTGGGCGACGAGGAGATCGTGGCGGATATAGCGCTCGCCAACATCACGGCGGACGTGCTTGCAAGGCTGGCGCCCACTCTGCCCGCGCACGTAAGGGCGGGCGGCACGCTCATACTTTCGGGTATAATCCGTGAAAAACTTGCGGGCGTGCTCGAAGTTTATGCGGAGCAGGGTTTTGAACACATTCGCACAGTAAACAAGGGCGAGTGGTACGCCACCGTATTTGCAAAGGTGCATTGACTGCGGCATATATGCAGTTGAATTATAAATTATGGCAGCACCCAAAAGATTTCTGACTGAAAATTACATAGATTTCCCATCGGAGACGGAGGCGGAGCTGGAGGGCGAGCAGTTCAATCACGCCAAAAACGTGCTCAGACTGGGCGTCGGCAGCGAAATAACGCTGCTCGACGGCAGCGGCAGGGAATATACCGCCATAATCGCCGCGTGCGGCAAGCGCTCGATGACGGCGCACATCACGGGCTTTACCGTGGGCGACAAGGAGCCGCGCACGCCCGTCCGGCTGCTCGTGGGCGCGCTCAAGGGCGACAAGACCGAACTGGTCGTACAGAAGGCCACGGAGCTGGGCATAGGCTCGGTGGGGGTGTTCTCCTCGGAATACTGTTCGGCATATCTCACGCCGTCCAAGCTCGAACGGCTGAACAAAGTTGCGCGCGAGGCCACCAAGCAGTGCTACCGCTCCGTCGCGCCGAAGGTGGAATTTTACGATAATTTAGGCGACGCCCTCGCCTCTGCCGCGGACTATGAAAACAAGTTGTTCGCGTGCGAGTTCGAGAGCAATTCGCAGGCGGATATGCGCGGGTTACGCGGCTCCGCGGCAATAGTTGTGGGCAGCGAGGGCGGCTTCACCGAAGAGGAATACGCGCTCGCGCGCGAGAGGTACGGCTTTAAGGGAATAACGCTCGGCAAGAGGATACTGCGCGCCGAAACGGCCGCGGTGGCGCTCACCGCCATAGTCATGCATTCGCTGGGGGAACTGCAATGAAGGCGTGCGTGTTTACCCTCGGCTGCAAGGTCAACGAGGTGGAGTCGGCGTCGTTCATGGCTGCGCTCGAAGGCATGGGCATGGAGGTCACAGAAAGGCTCTGCCCCGCCGACATATATGTGCTGAACACCTGCGCCGTCACGCGCGAGGCGGAAAAAAAGAGCCGCCAGCTGGTTGCGCGCGCCCGCAGGTACAACCCGTCTGCACAGGTGTTCGTGGTGGGCTGCGCCTCGGGCAAGGACGAGGCGGCGTTTCTTTCAAAGGGCGTGCAGTATGCGGGCGGCGCGCAGGGCAAAAACAGGCTGCTTGCCGAGCTCGCAAAGCGTTTCGGCGGCACATATTGCTGCACCGAAAACGCGCTCGGCTACGAGGAACTGCCCGCGCCCGTTCAGCCGCGCACGCGTGCGTTCATAAAGATAGAGGACGGCTGCAACAACTTCTGCAGCTACTGCATAATACCCTACCTGCGCGGCAGGGTGCGCAGCCGCGATCCGGAGCAGATCGTGCGCGAAGCCGAAAACTGCGGCAGGGCGGAGGTGGTGCTCACGGGCATAAACATCTCGGCATACGACTATAACGGCGTCCGCCTTGCGGGGCTTGCGCGCATGCTCTCGGGTGTGGACAGGCGCATACGCTTAGGCTCGGTGGAGTGCACCGTGATAGACGAAGAACTGCTCAATGCCCTGCGGAGCCTTAAAAACTTTGCGCCGCAGTTCCATCTTTCGCTGCAGAGCGGAAGCGACGGCGTGCTGAAGAGGATGAACCGCCGCTATACGCGCGCCGAGTACCTTGAAAAGTGCGCGCTCATATACCGCTTTTTTCCCGATGCCGCCATCACCACCGACATAATCGCGGGCTTCCCCGGCGAAACGGACGAGGATTTCGCGCAGAGCCTTTCCATAATAGACGAGGCCGGGTTTGCCCGCGTGCACGCATTTGCCTTTTCCCCGAGGGAGGGTACTGCCGCGTTCGGCATGAAGGATACTCCGCGCGAGGTGAAGCAGGGGCGCCTGCAAAAGCTGCTCGAAGCGGGGAAGCGGGCTGCGGAGCGCTACATATCCGCGCGCATGGGCTGCGTGCGCGAAGTCATCTTCGAAGATTACGAGGGCGGCTATACCGCGGGTTATACCCCCGAATACATAAAGGTGTATGCCGAGGGGGATCTCAGCGGCGTCACCGCGCGGGCAAGGCTTGTGTCGCCGTACGGCGACGGTGCGCTCGGCGAAGTGATCGAAAATTAAATTCATGCGGCAATATGCCGCAACTATCATATAAAAAGGAGTACATTATGCTTAAAGACGACTGCCTGTTCTGCAAGATAATCAGGGGCGAGATCCCCTCGGCGAAGGTGTATGAAGACGAGGACATGCTCGTGTTCAGGGACATCGAACCCAAGGCAAAGGTGCACCTTCTGGCCGTGCCCAAGGACCACTTCAAACTGCTCTCGGAAATGGACGGAGACAGGGCGGAGCTGGTAAAGCGCATGCTGGAAAAGATCCCCGCGATAGCAGCTGAAAACGGCTGCGAAAAGGGCTACCGCCTGGTGGTCAACCAGGGCGAAGACGCGGGGCAGTCGGTGTTCCACCTGCACATACACATCCTCGGCGGGCAGACGCTGCCGTGGGAGTAAAATATTCGCAAATTTTTGCGCCTGCGTAATACTTTATGCCCGCGCAGGCTGCCGTATTTTGCACGGGAGCTTATTGCCGTAAATTTATTAAAAATTCATTTTATAGGGGGATATATGCTTCATTCAATTGAAAATGAGTGGTTGAAACTCACCGTGAACGACGAGGGTGGATCCATGCATTCGCTCATATACAAGCCGACGGGCGAAGAGCGGCTGTGGCAGGGCGGCGAGGCGTGGGCCAGCCGCGACGTGGTGATCTTTCCCATAATCGGCCATGCGGGCGCCTTCCAAGTCTGCGGAAAGAGTTACGCTCTCAGATCTCACGGTCTGGCGCGCTATGCGCGCTTTTCGGCTGAAAACAGGGGCGGCAAGCTCGTCCTCTCGTTCTCTTCCGACGAAGATACAAGGGCGCTCTATCCGTTTGATTTTGATTTTTCGGTCAGTTACGAACTGGAAGAAAATGCCGTAAATGTGGGCTACCGTGTGCGTTCCAAAGGCGGGGTCATGCCCTTTTACGTCGGCGGACACCCCGGGATGTACGCTCCCGGCGGCAGCGCAGTTATAGAGTTTGAAAACGAGGAGCGCCCGGTTGAATATCCCCTTTCGGGCGGGGCGGTGCAGCTGCCCGCGATCAGGAGATTCGTGGCGAACAAGGAATTTTTTGCAGACTGCAAAACGCTGCAGCTCGGCGGACTTTCGGGCGGCGCCGTGTTCATGCGCACACAGGACGGCTACACCTACGAATACCGTTCCTGCTGCCCGCTCTGGGCGTTCTGGTCGAACGAAAACGGCGGCGATTATGTGTGCGTAGAGCCGTGGTGGGGCATAAACGATGATCCTGCGCTCCCGCGCGAGCTTTCGCTGAAGCCGTTTATGAATTTTGAAAGGGGCGGCGGCAGCTTGTTCGGCTATATGCTTAAAGTGAGCCGCTGAGCGCACGCCGCGGAATATTCTGATTTTATGTAAAAACATCGCCGCCGCAAGCAAAAGGCTTGCGGCGGCGTCTCGTATCCGGATAATATAATATCGGCCGCGATACGGCCGTTCATTGCATACTGCATCCGCCCCGTCGCATGTTTCGTGGCGGGGCATATATGTACAAATTGCGCATATATGCGGTTACTTGTTGCCGCTTCCGCAGTTTTCCGCTTCGAGCAGGCATTGCAGCTCGACTATTTCGTCGAACAGTGCGCGCTGCTCTTTGTTCAGCCTCTCTGAAAGCAGAGCGCATAACCTTATATATCTGTCTGCAAGGCTGCGGTAGCGTTCGTTGCCCTCGATCGCATGGTCGTCGTCAGCGTCGTTATCTGTATGTTCGCTTTTCATCAAACTCCCCTTTTCTTGCCGTAAACTTAATCCTCACCGTATAATCGTGCTTCAGATTATATATAATATTATATATCTGTGTTACAGATAAGTCAACCGATGCAGCAGGATTTTCAGTACAATATCTGTATGGCAGATTTCAGCATGACGGAGACGGGGGAAACGGATAAGGGAACTGCGATGTGCGGCAGGGCTCTCGCAGGATGCGCTTGCCGCAATGGCGGGAGTGGCGCAGAATACCATTTCTCAGTACGAAAACGGGATCTCCGAAATGAGCCTCGGAGTACTGACGAGGATAGCGACGGCGCTTGAAACCACCGCAGACTATCTTTTGGGACTTTCAGAATATTGAAAACGGCGCCGCCGCGCATTTTTGCGCGGCGGCAGCTGGTTTTAATTTGCGCTCGGCAGAGTTATATTTGCTGTTCCGTAAGTCATATAATATGTGTTGGTCGCGGTGCCCGTAGTATCCGAGGCGACCAGACCGTCTACAACAAGTTGCATGTAAACGCACCTGTTGCCTTCAAAACGGAGATATACATAATTAAATATAGCGCTCGAGTCGCTCGGCGAAAAATCTCTCAGTATGTAAGTGGAGGTTTCGCTGTCGAACTGCGCGTCCGCATAGCTGTCGGCGAATATGGTAAATCCTTCGCCGATGAGGTCGCTCGTGCGCGTTGAAATTTCCCATGTTCCGTCCGACATTTTTGTGTAAACGGTTGTAACGCCGTCTGTTTTGCTGGTATAGTATTCCATTTCTACCGGTTTGGGGCTTGTCTGCGTCTGCTTAAGATAGCGGTAGTCGTGATCTTCTGTTATGTCGAACTGCTGTAAAAGCGTCTGGGACGAAATTACGGGTTCGGACGCGCCCGAAGGGGTATATGATACTTCCAGTTCGCCCGTAAGGGTGTAATTTTTTAAAGCCTCTTCGCTGAACGCTTCGCGCCACTGCGCTTCGGTTATCGTGTTTGCCGCCTCTCCGCTGCCGCCGATGTCGGAAGCATTCGGCAGCGTAACCTGTGTAGTTCCGTAATCGTAGAACAAAATCGAAATGGTCGCAGTTATGGATGAAGCTGTTGCAACAGTTCCTTCTTCGCTGTCCGAATAAATGGGCGCGTCGTATTGAATATGCGCAATTTTCTTGTTTGCAAATTTTACGCTGACGGAAGTCAGTTGCATGGTGTAGGAAGAGCCTGACACTGCGGTGAATTGCTCCGCGACATAGGCGTTGTCTTTTTCGCTGTATTCGAGTTGCGAAAATCCGTCGGCTAATACGTTGCGGTAAATGTCTAATGCATCGGAAGGAATATAACTTATTTCGCTTTTAACCCACTGACCTTCTTCATAGTCATATGCGTATATGGTTGAGCCTGTCTTTTCGTAGAATGTATTGTACGAATTGGCGACCTCAGAATTGTTGACTTCCTGTTCCGTCATATCGACTAAGGTAGTCGAGCCGTTTTCTGCATATTTCATTACAAATTGCTGTTCAATCTGCGGGTTGTCCGACTGCGTCATTACGCCCTTTGCGGTATAATTCGTAAAGGAACTGTCCGAAAACGCCTGCGTCCATTCGGCTTGGGTTATCTTATCCGATTGGATATCGTCGGGGTCGGTGTTGCCGTTTATCTGCGAATTGGGCGTGCATGCCGCAAAAGCGCTAATCGACAAGACGGCTGCAAGTGCAACCAATAAAGCTGAAAATTTTTTCATAAAATCTCTCCTGTTCAGATTTTGGTTAATTATACCATACAATATTTTAAAAGTCAATACAACCGAAATTTTGTATAAATAGTATTGTAGGATTACAATAGATGTGAGACAGAGAGCATAAAAAAAG
>DVIK01000084.1 GCA_018711385.1 Candidatus Coproplasma avistercoris | reverse complement strand
TCTTGTTCTTTTCGTTGCCGCGCCAGTAAGCGCCCGCAAGCGAGGTGAGCTTGAACGCCTTGATCTTACCGGTCGAAGGCAGGTGAGGCCCGCGGCACAGATCGGTGAAGGCGCCCTGTTTATAGAACGAGATCTGCTCGCCCTCGGGAAGGTCGTTGATTATCTCAACCTTATACTTTTCTTTGAAGCGGGTCATCAGCTCCACCGCCTCTTTGCGGGGAAGCTCGAAGCGCTCGATGGGGGTGTTAGCCTTGATTATTTTTTCCATCTCCGCCTCTATCTTGCCGAAGTCCTCCTGCGTGATGGGCGTATTGAACTCGAAGTCGTAATAGAACCCGTTTTCTATCACGGGGCCTATGGCGAGCTTGCAGGTGGGGAATATGTTCTTGACCGCCTGTGCCAGCACATGCGCGCAGGTGTGGCGGTAGACGTCCAGCCCCTCCTTATCTTTAAGCGTGACCAGTTCGAGCTTGTCCCCCTCGGAAAGCGCGTGCGAAAGATCGGTGAGCTTGCCGTTTACCTTTGCCGCAACTGCGTTCCTTGCAAGCGAGTCGCTTATCGCCTTTGCCGCATCGGAACACTTTGCTCCGTTTTCGAGCGTGAGGCTGTCGCCGTTTTTAAGTAAAACTTTCATAAACTGTCTCCTGTCGGTTTTTGTAAAAGAAAACGCCCTTAAAACTGCCGTCATGGCGCTGTTTTAAGGACGCAAAATACACACTTTGCGCGGTTCCACCTTAATTGTCTTAAAGACCGCTTGTAAAATTGTCGCCGCGGCAATGCGAGGGTGGTTTCCCGCAACCCGCAACGCCTGCGGAACTTGCAGCCATAGGCCCCGCTCTCTGAAAGGCGCGCAGACGGTACTTGTCCTTCCGCCACGGTACTTATATGATATTATTTTCACGCGGGTTTGTCAACAACTTTAATGCAGTATAATAAGTGAAAATATTTGCTAAACCGCCGAGGTTTATGTATAATATTGATATTAAAACACAGGAAACAACGACATGGCTTACACAAATTTCAACGAAGTAGAAAAAAAATGGATAAAGTACTGGGACGAGCACGGCACGTTCCATACCGATCTGCACGATTTTTCCAAGCCCAAATACTATGTGCTGGACATGTTCCCCTACCCTTCGGGCGCGGGGCTGCACGTCGGCCACCCCGAGGGCTACACCGCCACCGACATAATCGCGCGCATGAAGCGCATGCAGGGCTATAACGTACTTCATCCCATCGGATTCGACTCGTTCGGGCTGCCCGCGGAGCAGTACGCCATAAACACCGGCAACGACCCGGGCGAATTCACACAGAAGAACATAGCCACTTTCACCTCGCAGCTGAAGATGCTCGGCCTTTCCTACGACTACACGCAGACGGTCTCCACCTGCGATCCATCTTACTATAAGTGGACGCAGTGGATATTCAAGCAACTGTTCGAGGCGGGGCTCGCCCGCTATGCCGACGTGCCCGTAAACTGGTGCGAAGAGCTGGGTACCGTGCTCGCGAACGACGAGATCATAGACGGCAAGAGCGAGCGCGGAGGCTTCCCCGTAGTGCGCAAGAACATGAAGCAGTGGGTCATCGACATAAACAAGTATGCCGAGCGCCTGCTGGAAGGGCTTGACGAGCTCGACTGGCCGGAGGCCTCCAAGACGGCGCAGCGCAACTGGATAGGCAAATCCGTAGGCGCAAACGTCGTATTCGCGGTGGACGGCACCGACAAAAAATTCACCGTGTTCACTACCCGCTGCGACACATTGTTCGGCGCCACCTACTGCGTGCTCGCGCCCGAACACGCGCTCGTGGACGAAATAACGACCGCCGACAGGAAGGCGGAGATAGATGCCTACAAAAAGGAGTGCGCAAACAAGTCCGAACTTGAAAGAACGGAGCTGAACAAGGAAAAGACGGGCGCGTTCACGGGCGCGTATGCGATCAACCCCGCAAACGGCGCAAAGCTGCCCGTCTTTATAAGCGATTACGTGCTCACCTCCTACGGCACGGGCGCCATAATGGCAGTGCCCGCCCACGACGAGCGCGACTACGCGTTCGCGAAGAAGTTCGGCCTGCCCGTGATCGCCGTGCTCGAGGGCGGAGACATCGAAAAGGAAGCATTCACAGGCGACGGGCCGCATATAAATTCCGGATTTTTGAACGGTATGAACAAACAGGACGCCATAGACAGGATGGCGGCATGGCTCGAGGAACACGGCTGCGGCAGGAAGGCGGTTTCGTATAAACTGCGCGAGTGGATATTCGCGCGCCAGCGCTACTGGGGCGAACCGGTGCCGGTAGTGCACCTCGAAGACGGGCGAGACGTGGCACTCAAAGATGAGGAGCTGCCGCTGATATTGCCCAAGATGAAGGATTACAAAGCGCGCGGCGGAAAGGCACCGCTGGACAACGCGACCGACTGGGTGAACGTGACCGTAGACGGCGTGAAGGGCAGGCGCGAGACTGCCACCATGCCAGGTTCCGCAGGTTCCTCATGGTACTTCCTCCGCTACTGCGACCCGCACAACGACGAAAAATTTGCCGATTACGAGCTTCTTAAGCATTGGATGCCGGTGGACTTCTACTGCGGCGGCAAGGAGCACCTCGTGGGGCACCTGCTCTATTCCCGGTTCTGGAACAATTTCCTGTATGACAAGGGCTATGTTCCCTATAAGGAACCGTTCAGAAAGCTCTTCCATCAGGGCATGATCCTGGGCGAAGACGGCGAAAAGATGTCCAAGTCGAAGGGCAACGTGATAAATCCCAACGACGTGGTGCGCGACTACGGCGCAGACGTATTGAGAATGTACGAGATGTTCATGGGGCCCGTTGCCGACACCAAGCCGTGGAACACGCAGAACATCGAGGGCGTGAAAAAGTTCATCGACCGCATACACAGGCTGTATTTCGACATGAAGGCGATATCCGACGAGCCCAACGCCAACCTCGAAAAGATCTATAACCAGACGGTAAAGAAAGTCGGCGAGGACTATATGTCGCTCAAGGTAAACACGGCTATCTCGCAGATGATGGTGTTCATCAACGCCGTCTATAAGGAGACCGGCGAAGGCAGGCCGTTCCCCGGAAAGTACGCCGAGGGCTTCATAAAACTGATAAACCCCGTGATACCCTTCCTCACCGAGGAGATCTGGCACGAAGTGCTCGGACACTCCGACACCATTGCCTACGAAAAGTGGCCGGAGTACGACGAGAGCAAGTGCGGCGAAGACACGTTCGAATACGCCGTGCAGGTGAACAGCAGGATAAAGACAAAGATCAGCATACCCGCAGACATGCCGAACGACGAGATCGAGGCGCTCGTGAAGAGCAATGCCGAGGTCGCGCCGCTTATTGAGGGCAAGCCGATAAAGAAATTCATAATAGTCCCTCGAAGGCTGATAAACATAATCTTATAAGACATGAAGCCGCCCGCCGCAATTTGCGGCGGGCGGCTCACATTAAAAGCCGTGCGGGGCGCGGTGCGCCCGGCACGGCAACTTTACCAGTCCTGCTTAAAGAGTTTCCAACACTTTTGCAATGTCGCCGACCGTCTTTATTTCGGCAACCTTGTCTTCGGGAATAGTCTTGCCCGTCTTTTCCTCGAGAGCCATCAGAAGCTCTACAACGTCGAGGGAATCTGCGCCGAGATCCTTTATTATATCGGTATCGGCAGTTATGGTAGCAGGATCCACGTCAAGCTGCTCACCGAGCATTTTTGCAATTTCTTCCAACATTTATCGGTTCCTCCGCATAAATTATTTCACATAAATTTTACAATAGACTGTGAACATTTGTCAAGTCAATTCGTAGCTTTTTTCAGTTGTTTGAGCGAAAGGCCTATCCTGTGCTTCTTTACGTCGACGCTTATGACCACAGCCTTTACCTGCTGACCGACTTTGAGCACATCTGACGGGTGCTTTATATACCTGTCGGTTATCTCGGAGATGTGCACCAGCCCGTCCTGATGCACTCCTATATCGATGAACGCGCCGAAGTCTATGACGTTGCGCACGGTACCGTCCACCACCATGCCCACCTGCAGGTCCTCAATGCCCATTATATCCTTGCGCAGTTTTGGCGCGGGGAGGCTGTCCCTTATGTCCCTGCCGGGGCGCATGAGTTCGGTTATTATGTCGCGCAATGTGGGCACGTCCAGCCCCACATACTCCGCCGCCTTCTTTTCGCCGAACGCCTTGACCTTCTGCGAAAGCTCCGCAAGCCCGCCGCCCTTTACGTCATCCTCGGTATAGCCGAAGAGGTTGAGCAGCTTTTTGGCCTTTTCGTACGATTCGGGATGCACGGCGGTGTTGTCGAAGATGTTGTCTCCGCCCGGGATGCGCAGGAAGCCAGCGCACTGTTCATAGGCCTTTTCACCCAGCCTCTTTACGCCGAGCAGCTGTGCGCGTCCGGTAAACTTGCCGTTGCTCTCGCGGTAAGCCACGATGTTTTTGGCGATGCCGGCATTGAGCCCCGCGACATGTTCGAGCAGCGAAGCACTAGCCGTGTTCAGGTCGACGCCCACGCTGTTAACGCAGTCCTCCACCACGCCGCCGAGCGCGCTGTCGAGCCTCTTCTGATCTACATCGTGCTGATACTGGCCCACGCCTATCGACTTGGGATCGATCTTTATGAGTTCGGCGAGCGGGTCCTGTAACCTGCGCGCTATGGAGATGGCGGAGCGGACGTTGAGGTCGTAATCGGGGAACTCCTCCGCGGCGAGCTTGCTTGCCGAATACACGCTGGCACCCGCCTCGTTTACCACCATGTAGCTCACGTCACGATCGACCTCTTTGAGAAGATCGGCGACGAATATCTCCGTCTCCTTGCTTGCAGTGCCGTTGCCTATGGCGATCATGTCCACGCCGTATTTATATATGAGGCCTTTTACCGTCTTTTTTGCCTCTTCCTCCCTGTGAAAGGGCGGAACGGGATAGATGACGGAAGTTTCGAGCACCTTGCCCGTCTCGTCGACGACGGCGACTTTACAGCCCATCCTGTAACCGGGGTCGAGCCCGAGCGCCACCTTGCCCTTTACCGGCGGCTGCAGAAGCAGCGGGCGAAGGTTTACCTCAAACATCTTTATGGCCTGCTCGCCCGCTCTTTCGGTGAGCATAGCGCGCACTTCGCGCTCGACGGACGGCTCTATCAGCCTGTCATAGCCGTCGTCGGCGGCCTCGCGGATGAGGTCGGCACAGGCGCCCTTGGTGTGGACGTACTTGGCGGCGCACACGCGCTTTGCCATGTCGGGATTGAAATAGAGCTTTACTTTGAGGCAGCCCTCTTTTTCGCCCCTGTTCACCGCAAGCACGCGGTGATTCTTTATCTCCGGAACGAGCTCGGAATAGTCGGCATACATTGCGTATGTGCCCTTGCCGTCGTCGTTTATCATCCTGGACTGCAGCTCGCCGTGATTTTCGAACAGCTCCCTCAGCTTTTTCCTGAGCTCGGCATTGTCGGAAATTATCTCGGCGATTATGTCCTTTGCGCCGTTTATCGCAGACTGCCTGTCGGGCACGCCCTTCTCTTCGTCTATGTACTTGTCCGCCTCTGAATAGGGGTCGCCCTCCTGCGCAAGAATAAAGTCCGCAAGCCCCTGAAGCCCGCGCTCTATGGCGACAGACGCCCTCGTCTTTTTCTTCTGTTTGTAGGGGCGGTAGACGTCCTCTACCTCGGTGAGCGTGGTGCAGGCGGAAATCGCCGCCTCAAGCTCATCCGTCATCTTGCCCTGCTCGGTTATGGACTTGCGCACCTCGTCCTTGCGTTTTTCAAGATTTTTGAGGTATTCGAACCTGTCCACAAACTCCCTGAGCACCTGGTCGTCTATCGCGCCGGTCTTTTCCTTGCGGTAGCGCGCGATGAACGGTATGGTGTTGCCCTCGTCCAGAAGGGCGATGATGTTCTCGGTGTATTCCGGTTTTAAGTTAAACTCCGTAGTCAGCTGTTCGTTGATCGTCATGGTATGCTTTCCCGCGGGCAAAATTTATTCTGCGGCAGCCGCGCCCCGCGCGCTGCGGCCTTAATGCCCGTCCTGATTATTTTAATTAAAAATGCGCTTCAAGTCAATACTTTTTTCAAAATTTGGCGGCACGCAATTTTTCTTTCAGCCCGGCCCGCAGCGCCCGAAGTTCCGCCTTCTGCGCGGGAGATATTCTGTAACTGTCGCACGCCTTAGAAATTGCCTTTAATTTAATATTTATGTCACACATAGTACTACTTAAGAACTCAAAACCGGCCGCATAGTGCTTTACAAGCACCTCAGCGAGCAGCCACGCCGCACCCATCGCCACATAATACGGCGCAGAATCGCAGTTTTCGATGCAGGAAAATATCAGCGGAAGGTAGTCCTCCTCCACATAGAAATGCAGAAGAGTGGTCAGCGCGAACCTGCGCACAAACTCTCCGCCACGGTAGCCGCCGTGCTCCGAAAGGTACTTTTTTATGAACGGGATATAGCTCTCCCTGTTTTTTGCCACGCAGGCGGGGGCAAAGCAGTCGCACAGCGCCCAGTCGGACAGCAACGCCACGCAGCCGTCGCTCACCTTAATAAAATCTTCGTATTTCAGGCGCGAAGCAAGGCACAGCTTTACGAACACCACCTCGAAGTACTCATCGGGAAACAGACTTACCTCGCCGAAGTACCCGTAATATTCCTTTGCAACTTTTCTCAGCTGCGGCATGCGCACGCCGATGACTTCAAGTTTTTCGTCGTTTACCACCCTGCGGTTGAAAGCGGCAAACTCCTCTTCCGAAAACCCGCGGAGCCGCTCAAGCAATCCGTCGTATGTAACCATGTCAGTCATCCTCGAATACGCACGAAAGCGCCGAATGCCATACCGCCGTGCCGTCGCGCGGGTTTGCGGGGCTTGTGGACGGCAGCAGGACATACGGAATGCCTATGCGCGGATAATTTTTGATAAATATTTCGTAGGCCTTGGAACCGTTCAGGATTATAAGCTCTATCGGCGCGTTTTCCAGCACATCTTTAAGCTGCGCGACGCTGTAATTTTTGATGCTCGCGTCGCTCGATCCTTCGATCTCGCACTCGGCAACGATATCCCACAGCGCGATGTTCCTGCGGTGCAAAAAGTCTATCTTGTCGTCCGTGCTCTGCGGCGGACGCTCGCCGAAATAGGCGCTCACAGTCTTCCAGAACCTGTTTCTGGTATTTCCGTAATAAAATTCGACCTGCCTGCTCTTTACCGAGGGGAAGCTGCCGAGTATCAGCACGCGGCTCCTGCCGTCGAAAACAGGCTTAAACCCGTGTTTTACGTTTGACATAGTACTAAATAACAAGCGGCTTATCGAGCTTTCCGACCAGCGAAGCCGCCATGCCGTCGTTGTTGAAGCTGCCTTCGATCGCCTCGGCGAGATCGTCGGCAGTGACGGCGTTTATAGCAGCAATGCGCTCTTCGAAGCTGTAAGGCTTGCCGCTGTACAACATCTCCTTGCCGTAGAGCAGCATCTGCGAACTTGTGCTCTCCTGCGCAAAGATGGACGATGCTTTTAGCTGTTCCCTGCCGCGTTCGAACTCCTCCCTGCCTATTTTGCCGCCCTTTACGTCGTCGATGCACTTTTTCACGGCGTCTACCGATCTGAGGTAATTTTTCGCATTCACGCCGGCATAGACTACCAGCGTGCCCGTATCGGCATACGCCGAATTGTAGGAATATACCGTGTATGCGAGCCCGAGCTTTTCGCGCACCTCCTGAAAGAGACGCGAGCTCATGCTGCCGCCGAGCACCGAATTCATTATGCGCACAGCATCGTACAGCCTGTCGTCGCGCGTGACCGAGGGCCATGCGAGCGCGATGTGCACCTGCTCGATGTCCTTATGTTTCACAAGCGAGCGATGGCGGGCGCTTACGCCTATAACGCGCTTGTCCACATGCGTTGCGGGCAGGCCGCCGAAGTATTTTTCCGCAAGCTCTTCGGCAAGCTGAACGGAGATGTTGCCCGCCATGGAGATGACGATATTGTCGGAAGTATAGCGCGCCTTCATGTATCTGTCGACGTCGGCGCGCGTGAAGCCGAGCACGTTTTCGCGGGTGCCAAGTATGTTCCTGCCGTAGCCCTCCCTGCCGTAATACGCCTCGGAGAGCAAATCGAGGCACAGGTCGTCGGGCGTGTCCTCATTCATGCTTATCTCCTCGATTATGACGTTCTTTTCACGCGCCATCTCCTCTTCGGGAAACGCGCTGTTCAAGAACAGGTCGGCGAGTATTTCAAACGCCGCGGCGGCGTTTTCGGTGGTCGATTTGGCGTAGTAACAGGTAATGTCCTTGCCGGTAAAGGCGTTTGTCTGCGCGCCTATCCTGTCCATTTCGTCGGATATGGCAAACGCGGTGCGCTTCTGCGTCCCCTTGAACATCATATGTTCTATGAAGTGCGAAATGCCGTCCTCGGCGTCGCTCTCCACATAGGCGCCGGTGCCCACGAGCACGCCCATGCTTACCGACATCAGCCCCTCCATCTGCTTGACGACAAGCCTTATTCCGTTATCGAGTTTCTTTACGTAAACCATTTTATTCTCCTAAAGCGTGTGAAACAGTCGTGCAGGTTAGCCCCGCATTCCTGATGTATCCGAGTATCCTCGGCAGGGCCTTTACGGTGCCCTCCGTGGGGTGCATGAGTATGAAATCGCCGCCCTCGAGCCCGTCGGTCGCGCGGCTGAAGATGACATCGGGGTCGCTGTCGCGCCAGTCGATGGTGTCCTTGCTCCACATCACGAGGTCGAGCCCGAGCTTGCTGCACGCGCTCACCGTGTATTCCCCGAACGCACCGGAAGGGGGAGCGAACAGCCTTACGTCCGCCCCGCACAGCGCCTCCAACAGCCTTACGCTGGTGGATATCTCGCTGAGGTTTGCCTCGTAGCCGAGCTTTGAGTGGTCCTTATGGAAATAGCCGTGACTGGCGATCTCGTGCCCGGCGGCGTAAACTTCACGCACGCAGTCGGTGTTGTCGTCCGCCCAGCAGCCGCCCATGAAGAAAGTGGCCTTTGCTTCGTAAGTTTCCAGAAGTTCCACTATATCGCGCACGCAGCCGGTGTTCTGATAGACGTTGAACATCAGGCAGACCTCGTCTTCGGACTGCGAGCCGTAATACACGTTGTCGGCGTCTGCCACGGCGGCGGCGCTGCCGCCGTAGAACCCGACGAGCGCAGTGACGATTATCACCGCGCAGATCACCAGATTGGTGACAGCTGCAATAACTTTGCTCTTCAACAGTTTACCCCTATAATGCGATTACTATTTATATGATATTAACCGCGGAGCAAATTATTGACTGCCGTCATTTGAGTTTTATGAATGTAACGCCCGTTTCCCCCTCCCCGTACTTGCCGGGGCGGAAGCTCTCCACGTTTTTATGGCGCTTTAAGTGCTCGGCGATGGCCTTGCGCAACCTGCCCGTGCCCACACCGTGGATGACCTTTATCTCTTCAAGATTGTCGGTGACAGCCTTATCTATAAAATTGTCCAGCTCGTACAGAGCCTCTTCGACGGTCATGCCGATGACGTTAATTTCGAGCACCGGCCGCGAAGGGGCGAGCTTGCGCACCACCTTCACCTTTTCGGCGGGCCGCTTCACATCTTCCGCGGGCATTACCATGAGCAGCTCGGAAAGTTTGCAGCGCAGCTTCATGCTGCCGCACGCCACCTCCGCTTCGCCCCTGGCAGGCGAAAACGAGAGCACTTCGCCCTCCGTCTGCATGGGCTTTACATATACCCTGTCGCCCGTCCGCAGGCCTGCCGTCGCGGGAGCGTAGGGGGTCTGCCGCTCGGGCTGCTCTTCCCGACCGAACGCCGAATCGCGCAGCCTGTTTTTAAGGGTGCGCGCCTTTATCAGATCGGCCTCCGTCACCGTATCCCTTTTGAATATATCCTCTATTTCGGCGAGCAGCTGCTCCGCCTCTGCGGTGCGCTCGTTGATTATACGCCTGCTTTCCGCCTTAGCGCCCGAGAGCAGCTTTGTCCGCTCGCGTTCAAGCGCGTCCGACCGTGCCTCTGCTTCAGCAAGTTTCTGCCTGAGCTGAACGCGCAGCTGCTCGTTCTCCGCCGCGAGCTGCTCGGCCCTTACCCTGCTGTCCTCCGCGCTGCGCACTATGTTTTCGAAGGCGCGCCCGCCCTCGGAAAGATATGAAACCGCGCTGTCGAGCACGTCCTGCGGCAGCCCCATGCGCCTGCATATGGCGAGCGCGTTGCTCGAACCGGGCATGCCTATGCGTATGCTGTAAAGCGGTTTAAGCGTGGCGGAATCAAACTCCATGCTGGCGTTTTCTATGCCGTCGGCACCGAATGCAAACTCTTTGAGCGCGGTGAAATGAGTGGTGACCACACCCTTACATCCAACCGTGAGCAATTTTTCGACTATGGCGCGCGCCAGCGCCTGGCCCTCGTCGGGATTGGTGCCGCCGCCCAGTTCGTCGATGAGCACGAGGCTCGACGCCGTGACGTTGTTTACTATGTCGATCACCGTCTTTATGTGCGATGAAAACGTGGAGAGACTCTCCTCTATGCTCTGGCTGTCGCCGAGGTCGCAGAACACGTTATCGAACACGCCCACGCAGCTGCCCGCCGCCGCGGGGATAAACAGCCCGCATGCCGCCATGAGGCTGAACAGGCCTATCATCTTCAGGGTAACCGTCTTTCCGCCCGTATTGGCACCGCTGAGCAGCAGAAAATCGTAGTCCCTGCCCAGCTCCACGCTTACCGGCACTATCCTGTCCTTATCTATTAGCGGATGCCTGCCCTTGATTATATCTATATACCCGCGCCCGTTGACTGCGGGCTTGACCGCCTTTATGGAATAGGCGTACTGCGCACGGGCATAGCAGCAGTCGAGTTCTTCGAGCACGGAGATATCCGTGCGCAGCCTGTCTGCAAGCGCGCCGAACCGCGCCGAAAGCGCCTTGAGTATGCGCTCCACCTCCTCGCGCTCGTCTAAGGTGAGGGCGATAAGCTCGTTGTTGAGCTCCAGCACGTACTCCGGTTCGATAAAGAATGTCGCGCCCGACTGCGAACGATCGTGCACGAAGCCGCGCACCCTGTTCTTATATTCCGCCTTGACGGGTATGACGAACCTGTCCCCCCTCATGGTGACGGAGGCGTCCTGCAGATACGCCGCGGTGGGGCCGCTGATGTATTCCGAAAGTTTGCTGCGTATGCGCGCGTTCAGCGCCTTTATGCGGCTGCGTATATCGGCAAGTTTTTCGCTGGCATGGTCGCTCACCTCGCTTTCGGAGAGTATGCAAAACGCCACGTCGTCCTCCAGCATCCTGTCGAAATACAGCCGCGCGCAGTCGGCTTTGAGCAGTTTTATACTCTCGTCCGAAACGGAGCTGACCGAACCGAACGCTATGCGCGCCGAACGGTTGAGCGCGTTGACCTGCATCAGTTCCCCGCAGGAGAGCGTGCTGCCCTTCTGCGCACGGGAGAGCAGATCTTCAACGCCGCCGAAATATTCTATGCCCGAAACGCCCGCCCCGAACAGCAGCTTGTCTGCCTCCTCCGTGCGGTCGAGCCTTTCGCGCACTTCGGCAAGATCGGCAGAGGGCACACACGCCCCGAGCCGTTCCTTCGCACCGTCGAGCACGGCGTAGCCCGCGCATTGCGCAAGCACTTTATTCAGTTCGAGCTTCTGATAAAATGTATCGTTCATATCTCTTTACAGCACAGACTTTACGCTGTGTCCGCGGGTAACCGCGCCGAGCGCCTCCCTGAGCGCTGTGCCGTCGCCGAGGTCTGCCGAAAGATCGCCCGTGACGGTGAAGTCGGCAAGCAGTCCGGCGGCAGCGCCGCACAGCAGGTTTGAGCAGTTGTAGATCTCGAAGCGGCAGGAAGCAATTTCATACCGCCTTAAAGGGAATTTCCTGCCCGCTTCATCGGTGAGGGTATAGCCCCCGCACCTGTCGCACGTGCGGCAGCTCTTGCCGAACGGACAGTATATCAGATCCATCAGCTTGATGCCTCCGCACGCAAGGGAAAAAGCATTTTCCGCGCACAGCCCGTACGACTCGGAGGCTGTAAGTTCCTTGGATATGCAGTAATACCTGGCGTTTTCCGCCAGAAATGCGGCGGCAAACGCATTTGCTGCGTTGAAGCCGACGCCCGCAAACAGCGGCAGGCCCAGCCCGCGCGCAAGCGCGACGCCGTAAATCCCCTCGCAAAATATTCCGTCGAACAGCGGCAAAGACGGCCTTATGATCCCGATATCTTCTCCGCTCAGAAAGGGCGGCAGATACAGATATTTTTCGCCCGTAAACCCGCCGACGAGCGCGGAGAGATCGCCCGCATAATTTGCGGGTTTCAATATTCCGATATCGGCATCGACGCCGCAGAGCGACGTGCAGATGACCGCCGTTTTTCCGTTTTTGCCGCGGATAGGTGCGGGAATTGCGGGCCCGCCTTCCGGCAGCGACCTGTGCTTATCCGTAACGCCGTCAAGATATTTTTCATAGGCCGCGCGCCTGAACGCGTTCAGCTTTGCCATGCCCAGGTAGGGGGTGCCCTCGACCTCTATATCACCGAAATGCACTTCGAACGGCAGCCCGTCCACCTTTGCAAAGCAGGCGCGGATATCCTCTTCTGAGAGCGGCCTGTTATCCGCCCTTGCGAGTACCTCGTCGCCGACAAATTTCACGCCGTCGATGACCGCCTCGGGCAGTTCGCCCTCGGCAAAGCGCGCTCTGACGGTGACCGTGCGCAGCCGCCTGCGCGCAAGCAGCCGCTCGTTTAAGCGGGTATCTGTGGTTATGAACAGCTTGTCACCGTTTTTAAGCCTCTTGGGCGCGGTAACGAAAAACCCGCCCTTTGCCGCTCCGCCGAACCGCGCGCCGCACAGCTCCGTGCCCGAACGCAGCACCTTGAAGCAATCTCCCTCCGCCGGGCGCTCGGCACTTTCACACAGAAACCTGCCGCCGACTACCCTGACCGTGCCCACGTACTCCCCGATGTGCCCCTGCACGGCAGAGGAGAGGAAAGACTTGTCCTGCCCGAAGGCAAGGCCCGCCGTGTAGTTGCCGCGGTTATAGGTACGCCTGAGCGCGGAGAGGTCGCCGCGGCCGCCCGAGAGCAGCTGCCTGTAATAACCCACCGCCGCCGCGACGTATTCTGGGCGGCGCATCCTGCCCTCTATCTTGAAGGAATAGACGCCCGCCTCTTTGAGTTTAAGTATGTTCGCGCCCGCGCACAGATCGGAGGGCGACAGCCTGTATGCGCGCTCCTCAAATCCGCTGCGGTCTATGGAATACAGCTTTCTGCACGGCTGCTTGCAGCGCCCGCGGTTGCCGCTGTTTCCGCCTGCAAACGAGGAAAAGTAACACTGCCCCGAAAAACAGGTGCACAGCGCACCCTGCACGAACACCTCCGTTTCTATCAGTTTTGCTATCTTTGCAATGTCCGAAAACGCCGTCTCCCTTGCGAGGATGACGCGCGAAAACCCGCACTCCTTTGCAAGCCGCGCGCCGTATTCGTTGCACACGCCCGCCTGCGTTGAAAGGTGCAGCACTATCTCCGGCCACGCCTTATGCACGGCCCTGCCAAGAAACAGGTCCTGCAAAATTATCGCGTCCGCCCCCGCCAGCCATGCCTGCCTTATGCTTTCGATAAAGCCTTGAAGTTCGCCCTGTTTGACGAGCGTGTTCATCGCCACGTGTACCCTGACGCCGAACAGCGAGGCGTAGTCTGCTATCTCTTTCAGCCCTGCGAAATCGAAATTGTCTGCGGAGGAGCGCGCCGAAAATTGTTTAAGACCGAGGTAGATTGCGTCTGCGCCGCTGTTTATTGCCGCCAATGCGCTGTTTTTATCGCCCGCAGGCGCAAGTATTTCACACATAGTACTATGATAAACCGTATTTTCTGATGACGCAAGCCACTCCGCCATCGTCGCACGAGGGACATACGTCATCCGCATGGGCGCGGAACTCATCCACGGCGTTAGCCACCGCCACGCCTACGGCGGCTTCACGTATCATGGGCAGGTCGTTGAGGTTGTCGCCCACCGCCACCGTCTTTTCGCGCGGGATATTGTAGTGATCGGCAAGGAATTTAAGAGCCATGCCCTTGTCGTCACCCTTGGGCGAGACCTCCACCAACACCGCCGCGCTGTAAGTCACCTCGAACCTGTCGCCCATAATCTCTTTGAGATACTCATACAGCGGCTGTTTCCTTTCGGGGCCGACAACGCTGACTATCTTCTGGCAATACAGCCCGTTCGCGCGCACGAAGTCCGACATTTTGCCATCGAAGTGCCTGGCGGTGATCCCCGTTATGCGCTCGTACATGTTGAGCAGCTTGTCGTCTGCGGGGAGAGTGGTGTACATTATATTGTCGGCGTACACGTTTATCGGCTCGCCGCGCTCTTCGAGTACGGTGCATACGTAGCACGCGTCGTCAACGGAAAAACCGCCGCATCTGAGCAGCCTGCCGCTCTCTATGTCGGCAATTACAGTCCCCTGATAGGCCGCCACGAGCCCTTTGAGCCCGAGCGCGCGCACCTGCGGGAGTATGGAAGCGAGCATCCTGCCCGTGCATACGGCAAAAATCCCGCCTGCCGACACATATTCAGATATTGCCTTTTTCACCTCTTCGGGAACGGTCTGTTTTGAGGTGAGCAACGTGCCGTCGAAGTCGGACACGATCAGCCCGTAATTTATCTTACTCATAACTTTTCTTCGAAATAATCTTTTATATTTTTTGCAAGCACGGGGCCGATGCCCTCTGTCTCTGCAAGTTCGCTTTCGCTTGCATGCATCATCCTGTCTATCGTGCCAAACCTCTGCATGAGCGCCACGCGCTTCTTCTTGCCGACGCCCTCTATTTCGGAGAGCACGCTTTCAAGATTGCGCTTTGAATGAAGATTGCGGAAATAGGTTATGGCAAAGCGGTGCGCCTCGTCCCTTATGCGCTGCAACATCTTAAGTGCATAGTCGCGGCGGTCAATGACTATGCTCTCGTCGCTGTCCGCAGTGAACACCTCCTCTTCGCGCTTGGCGAGAGAGATGAGCTCTATGCCCTGAATGTTCATCCGATCGAATATCTGCTTTACCGCCGAAAGCTGACCCTTGCCGCCGTCGATTATCACAAGATCCGGCTTGGGGAAGCGCTCCTCCTCGTCCGTGCCGAGCTTTGAAAGCCTGCGGGTGAGCACCTCCTGCAATGACGCGAAGTCGTCGGCGCCCTCCACCGTTTTTATCCTGAACCTGCGGTAGCTGCCGCGGTCTGCCTCACCGTCGATGAACACCACCATGGAACCGACCTTGTCCACGCCGCTGATATTGGAGATGTCGTAGCACTCCATCCGCCGCGGGTAGGTCTTGAGCCCGAGCAGCGATTGCAGCCGCTTGCAGGCGTTTACGGTCATGTCGTCCTTGTGTCTTATGCGGTCGACCGATTTTTCAAGGTATTCGCGCGCGTTCTCCTGCGCCATCGAGAGCAGCTGCGCCTTTACGCCCTGCTTGGCAAAAGTTATCTTTACGCTCCTGTCGTACTTCTCCTTAAAGAAGCTCTCCAAAAGTTCGCGCTCGGCCTCGGGGCAGGCCTCGGTTATTATCTCCGAAGGCGGAAGCCTGTCGGCATAGTACTGGGTGATGAACTGCGAGAGCGCCTCGGCGTCGGTGGCGTGCGCGTCTTCGAGTGCATAGTTTGTTCCGCCCTGCATCACCCCCTTGCGCGTGATGAGCACGTTTACCGCGGAATACAGCCCGTTGGTGGTGTAAGCTATTATGTCGGCGTCGAGGAAGTTAGAAAGCGAAGTTATCCTGCGCGCCTCGAGTCTGGAGAGCATCTCCATCTTGTTGCGGTAGTCGAGAGCAAGCTCGAAATTTTCGCCGGCGGCGGCTGCCATCATACGCTCTTTTAGCACGGCTTCGCCGTCCTTATAGTTGCCTTCGAGGAAGTGCACGGCACGCTTAACGCACGCCGCGTACTCCTCACGCGTGCACTTGTGCGCACACGGGGCAAGGCACCTGCCTATGTGGTAATTGAGACATTCGCGTTTGGGCTTTTCGCCTATTGCGGTATGGCACAGCCTTACCTGAAAGGTTAGCTGCAAAATTTCGAGGATGTCCTTATAGTTCACCCCGCCCATATAGGGGCCGTAGTAGCGCGCGCCGTCCTTCTTCACCCTGCGGGTGACATAGAAAGCGGGGTAGTCCTCGTGCAGGTCGACCTTTATATACGGGTAAGTCTTGTCGTCCTTCAGCAGTATGTTGTACTTGGGCTTGTACTTTTTTATGAGGTTATTTTCAAGGGCGAGAGCGTCGCGCTCGGTCTTGGTGATGATATAGTTGAAGTCGGCGATATTTTCGACCATGCGCATGACCTTATCGGGCTTGGGCGAGGAGTGAAAATACTGGCGCACGCGGTTTTTGAGCACGCGCGCCTTTCCGACATAGATGACGTTGGAGTACTTGTCCAACATTATATACACGCCCGGGTTATCCGGGAGCAGTTTGAGTTTTTCCCTTACTATATCCATATAAAAAAATCGGGCGCCCCCTTAAAGCATTATACCATAAAGGGGCGCGGCTTGCAATATTAAAGAAGGTCAAACGTTCAAAAAATGTACGCTTTTGCGGCACGGCTGCGCGCACGGCAATAATATGCACTGCTCAGCTGCTCAAAAACTCCACTCCTTTAAGCATGACGTCGTTCACAGTATCGTTCACAAGGCTGTAAAACATTATCTTGCCGTAGCGCTCGCACTTGACTATGCCGAGGTTTTTCAGCAGCCTGAGCTGATGGGAAACGGTGGTCTGATTAATGCCGAGCACGCGCGACAGATCCGTCACGCACATCTCCGATATGGCGAGGGCAGACAGCATCTTTACGCGGGTGCTGTCTGCAAACACCGAAAAAAAGCACACTATCTCGTCGAGTACGTTCCCCTCGGGCACATACTCCTTTATCAGCCCGGCCGTGCGCCTGTCGAGCAGCATAAGGTCATTTTCCGCAACTTCCTGCATCATAATCCTCCCGCAAATTTATTACGTTATAATTATAATGCCTCGTATGCATATATGTCAAAGCGTATTTCGGGCGTATAATGTCATGTATTATATAACATTGTCACTTTTCTTCCACAGAGGTGACCTTATAGCCAGCGTCCTCCACAGCCTTTGCAATCTCCTCCCCGGAGAGAGGCTCGCGCGAGCGCAGGACGGCAAGATTCTTTTTGAGCTTTACGTCCGCGCTAACCACGCCGTGCACGGCGGAGAGCGCACCCTCCACGCGCTTTGCGCAGTGGTCGCAGCACATGCCTTCGATATTGACTATAGTCTTCATATGACCATCCTCCGATGAACTTTTATTTTTATCAGCTTTTTCGCTTTTGGTGCAGGCACTTTCCGCGCAGGCCTCAGCATGGCTGCGGCGCCTGTTTCTGAACCTTAAAAGACGCAGAGCGTTGAACACGACGAACAGCGAGCTCAGACACATGCACGCCGCCGCTATCATGGGGTTGAACGTAAAGTTTGCCCACGCGAACACGCCCGCGGCGACGGGGATCATTATCACGTTGTATATGAACGCCCAGAAAAGGTTTTCCTTTATGTTGCGCACGGTGGCCTTTGAAAGCTCGAACATGTCGTCGAGCGTGCGCAGATCCTCGCTTACGAGCACAACGTCGGCCGAATCTATGGCTACATCCGTGCCGCTGCCTATGGCGATGCCGACATCTGCCTGTTTGAGCGCGGGCGAATCGTTTATGCCGTCGCCCACCATGGCAACATTGCCGCCCACCTGCTGCAGGTTGGTGACTGCGCGCAGCTTATCCTCGGGCATCACCTCCGACATGAAGTCGTCTATCCCGACGCTTTCGGCGATGGCCTTTGCCGTGCTCTCGCTGTCGCCCGTAAGCATGCCAACGCGCACGCCCCTGTCTTTGAGCAGTTCCACCGCCTCGCAGCTGCCCTCTTTGAGGGTATCCGCCACTGCTATCAGCGCTATGATGCGGCCATCTTCGGCGAGGTATATTACAGTCTTGCCCTGCGCGGAGAGTTCGGCGGCACTCGCCTTTACCTGCCCCGCGCACTTTGCGCCGCCGGTAAGTTTTTCGTTGCCGAGCAGGTAACTCTTGCCGGCAAAGCGCGCCTTTGCGCCCCTGCCTACGATATATTCGAAGTCTTCGACGGCCGCGCCCTCGCCCACGTAATCGACTATGCACTTTGCCAGCGGGTGGTTGGAGTTCTTCTCTATGCCGCAGGCTATAAAGAGCGCCTCGCCGCGGTCCACCCCGAAGGTCAGCACGTCGGTCACCCTCGGCTTGCCCTCGGTGAGCGTGGCGGTTTTGTCGAGCAACACGGCGTTTATGTCGCACACCTTCTGCATGCTCTCGGCGTCCTTATACAGTATGCCGAGCGATGCCGCCTTGCCGGTTGCCGTCATTATGGCGACGGGAGTGGCAAGCCCCAGCGCGCACGGGCAGGAAACCACGAGCACCGATATTGCGTAAGTGACGCAGTGTTCGGGGACGAACGCGCCGTCTATCATCAGCCATATTGCAAAAGTAAGCAGAGCTATCGCAGTGACTACGGGCACGAATACGCCCGCCACCTTGTCGGCAAACTTCTGGATGGGCGGCTTCGAGGCGCCCGCCTCGCGCACCATCTTCACTATTTTGGAGAGGGTGGTATCGGCGCCAGTGCGCTCTACGCGCATCTTTATCACGCCGCTCTTGTTGAGGGCGGCGGAAGTCACGGCGTCGCCCGCCGTCACCTCCACGGGCAGGCTTTCACCCGTGATGGCAGACTTATCAACAAATGTGCTGCCCTCGGTTATTACGCCGTCGGCGGGGATATATTCGCCCTGCTTAACGACAAGGATGTCGCCGACGTTCACCTGCGAGAGCGAGACCGTCTCCCGCCTGCCGTCGACCTCCCTGACCACATTGTCGGGCGCGAGGCTGAGAAGTTTTTCTATCTCGCCGCCCGTGCGCCGCTTGGACTTCTCCTCGATAAATTTGCCTACGGTGACGAGGGTAAGGATGGTCGCCGCCGACTCGAAGTAGAGATTGTTCATCGCGTATTCCGCCGACTGCTCCGAAGCGGGATCGACGAAGATGAGGATCATTATGACGAGCGAATAGATGAACGACACGCCCGCCCCGAGCGCGACGAGCGTATCCATATTGGGCACGCGCTTGAAAAGCGCCCTGGCGCCGCTCGTGAAGAATTTGTAATTCACCCCCGCTACCGCCGCGGTGAGCATGCACTGACAGAATGCAAACCACTGCGGATTGTGATGCGGGTCGATAAACCGCGGCAGGGGCATGCCAAACATGTGCCCCATGGATATGCAGAGCAACGGCACGAGCAGGCACACCGAAACTATCAGGCGGACGAGCATCTGCCTGTCGCGCGCCTTCTCCTCCGCCCTGCCGCGCTCGCCCTCGCGGAAGATGCCGTAGCCGAGCTTCTTTACCGCGTCGAATATCTGCTCTTCGCTGACGGCGGACTCGTCGTAATCGACGGTCATGCTCTTTGCCATGAGGCTGACTTCGGCGGAGCGCACTCCCTCCATCTTGCCGACCACTCTCTCTATGCCCGAAGAGCACGCCGAACACGTCATGCCGGTTATATCGTAAGTCCTTACCAAATGCCCACCTCGTTAATTCCTACTTTTTTTATATGATTTAATTATAGCCGCACACACCGCAAAAGTCAACAAAATAACGGAAGTATGGCAACAAAACAGCGCGCGGAAGAAGTTCCGCGCGCATAAAGATTTAACGACAAAACGGGCTGCCCCGTAAAGCAGCCCGCCGAAGTTCCCAAACGATCGGATCAGTCCTTCTTTGCCTTTTCAGCAACGACCTCTACCTTGTCGTAGTAGCCGCAGTTGCCGCACACCCTGTGCGCCTGCATCATGGAATGGCAATGAGGGCACTCCACAAGCGTGGGAGCCGTAGCCTTGTAGTTTGCAAACCTGCTGTTAGTTCTGCTCTTGGATTGTTTTCCCTTAGGTACTGCCATATTTCTACACCTCTTTGTTTCTCTCAGTTTATTTTATATCTATTCCCCCGCAGCCCTCGCGGCACAGAAGCACCTGCGGCTGGCTGAAGAGAACGGCATCGTTTACGGCAGTAGTAAGATCTAACTTCAAGCCGTTATACGAATAATTTTCGCCGTCGTCTTCGGTGAGGTACAGCACGTCGGACTCGTATTCCACCTGCTTTTTTGCAGGTTCGAGGCAATAAGAGCACTGCCCCGCCACGAGATAGCTTATTTTAAGAGCCACTCCGACGGAATCGTCGTCGTAGATCTCGTATTCCCCCGTAACTTTTACCTTGCCCTCTATGCGGGCGGCAGGGAGAATGACCAGCTCCTGCGGGCAGTCATAATCGAAACTGAAGCTGCCGCGGTAATTTTTTAAGGCTATTTGCCTTGCTATGTCGATGACCATACCGAACCGATTGACTATGCAATTATATTATATAGCCGTATTTTTGTCAACTTATTTTGTAAACGGCAGCAACAATTTTTACAGAAGTTCCGCCGTTTCGCGCGCGATGACGAGCTCTTCGTTGGTGGGTATGACGAGCACCTTTACCCTGCTGTCAGGCGCGGAGATATCGCGGATACCCTCCGCCCTGCCCTCGTTCTTCGCAAGGTCGATCCTTACGCCGAGAAATTCCAGCCCTTCGCACACGCCCGCACGGACGTATGGGGTATTCTCGCCGATGCCCGCGGTGAACACTATGCAGTCGAGCCCGCCCATCACCGCGGCATAGGCGCCCACGAAGCGCTTGGTCTGGTAGTTGAACATGTCGAGGGCGAGTTTGCACCTCTCGTTGCCCGCCTCCATGCCCGCCTCGAGGTCGCGGAAGTCGCTCGAAACGCCCGAGATACCGGCAACGCCGCACTGCTTGTTGAGGTAGGTCACCATGTCGGCGTGGGAGAGACCCTTCTTACGCGCGAGGAATTCCACGGCAGAGGCGTCGATATCGCCCGAGCGGGTGCCCATCAGCACGCCCGCGAGCGGGGTAAAGCCCATGGAGGTGTCAACGCACTTGCCGCCGTCGACCGCCGTTATGGAGGAGCCGTTGCCCAGGTGGCAGGTGACGATTTTAAGCTCTTCGGGCCGTTTGCCGAGATACTTTGCCGCCTCCTGCGAGACGAACTTGTGGCTGGTGCCGTGCGCGCCGAATTTGCGCACGCCGTACTGCTTGTAGTCCTCGTATTTTATGCCGTAGAGGTATGCTTTTTCGGGCATCGTCTGGTGAAAGGACGAGTCGAACACGAGCGCCATGGGCGTGCCGGGCATCACCTCCATGCAGGCGCGGATGGCGGTAGCCGCCGCGGGATTGTGCAGGGGCGCAAGCTCGAAGGTCTTTTCCTCGAGGGTTTTGAGCACTTCGGTAGTGACGAGAGTGGTCTTTTTGAAGTATTCGCCGCTCGCCACTATCCTGTGGCCCACGGCGTCTATCTCCTTCATGGACTTAATCACACCGATCTCGCCGTCGTGAAGGGCTTCAAGCACGAGCTCTATCGCCACCTTATGGCTGGGCATGTCGGTATTGTACACCTTCTCTTTGCCGTTGCCCTTGGCTTTGAGCACGGAGCCGGGTATTCCTATCCTTTCGCAGCCGCCCTTGGCGAGCACACCCTCCGTCTCCATGTCGATGAGCTGATATTTGAGCGAGGAACTTCCCGCGTTGATCACAAGAATTTTCATT
This sequence comes from Candidatus Coproplasma avistercoris, assembly GCA_018711385.1. Taxonomy (GTDB): domain Bacteria; phylum Bacillota; class Clostridia; order Christensenellales; family Borkfalkiaceae; genus Coproplasma; species Coproplasma avistercoris. Next base: position 18,664 of record DVIK01000084.1, on the reverse strand, counting down.
TTATTCCCCTCCCCCTTTCACTCCGCCTGCAATGCCGTTACTGCGACGGTGGCAACTATGTCGTCTACCGTGCAGCCGCGGGAAAGATCGTTGAGCGGCTTTGCAAAGCCCTGGCATACGGGGCCTATCGCCATGTACCCGCCGAAGCGCTGCGCTATCTTGTAGCCTATGTTGCCAGCATTGATGTTGGGGAACACGAACACGTTGGCGTGCCCCGCAACGGCGGAGCCTGGCGCCTTGATTTCACCCACTTCGGGGGCGACTGCGGCGTCGAACTGGAACTCGCCGTCCAGCGCGAGGTCGGGCGCCATCTCTTTTGCGAGCCTTGTGGCCTCCTGCATCTTGGGAACGGACTTGAAGAACTTGTCGTCGTTGCCCGAACCCTTGGTAGAGAACGAGAGCATTGCAACGCGCGGCTCTATGCCGGCGAGCGTCTTTGCTGACTTTGCCGAGGATATGGCGATGTCGGCAAGCTGCTGAGCGTCGGGCTCGATATTTATGGCGCAGTCGGCAAATACCGCAACGCCGTCGGGATTGTACTTATTGCCGCCATCGGGAGCTATCATTATGAAGCAGCTGGAGACGGTCTTTATGCCGGGGGCGGTCTTTACCACCTGAAGCCCGGGGCGCAGGGTGTTGGCCGTGGAGTGGCACGCGCCCGAAACGTATCCGTCGACGTCGCCCGCTTTGAGCATGAGCGCGCCGAACATCGTCCTGTCTTTAGCCTGCTGGGCGGCCTGCTCCTCCGTCATGCCCTTGGCCTTTCGTGCCTCGTAGAGCATCTTTGCGTACTCCGCAGTCTTTTCGCAAGTGAGCGGATCGACGAGCGTGATCCCCGTAAGGTCGACGCCGGGGGCGACCTTCTTCGCCTCCTCCTCGTTGCCGATGAGCACTATCTTTGCAATTCCCTCTCTGGTTATCCTGGCGGCAGCTTCCACAACGCGCCTGTCCTCGCCTTCGCAGAGGACGATGGTCTTTTTAAGAGAAGCCGCTTTGGCCTTGATCTCGTCAAGCAATGCCATTTATTATCTCCTTAAAATACTTTATTTATTGCCCGGTTTGATGTATAATTCAGTTGCGCCGGAGCGCGCCGCGCCTTAAACGCGGCCTGACATTTACTATTATATAACAATATTTCTGCAATGTAAAGGAAAAATGAGTGCGGTAGAGGCTATGAAAATTTGCGCTGTGATCTGTGAATACAACCCCTTCCACAACGGGCATAAATACCTTATAGAACAGGCGAAGCGGCTTTCGGGCTGCGACGCCGTGCTGTGCATAATGAGCGGCAACTTCACCCAGCGCGGCGAGGCGGCCGTTCTGCCCAAATTCGTGCGCGCGGAGCACGCCGTAAGGGGCGGCGCGGACTGCGTGATACAGCTGCCCGCCGCCTTTTCGGTGGCCCCCGCCGAGGTCTTTGCGCAGGGCGCCATAAGCATATTGAAGAGCATACCCGCAGTCACCCGCCTCGCCTTCGGCAGCGAAGTTGCCGACGCCCGCGCCATAGAGAGCGCCGCACGGCTGCTGTGCGACACGGACGAGGGCGGCTGCCTTTCGGAAAAATTCACGGCTTCCGTTGCAGAGGGTATGGAACGCGGCGAAAGCTACAAAAGGAGCGCCGCGCAGGCGCTCGAAGAGCTGGGCGCCGAGGGCGCACTGGTCAACTCGCCCAACGGCATACTCGCCACGGAGTATGCCCGAGCCATAAAAAAGCAGGGCGCGAACATAGATATCCTGCCCGTGCTGCGCGTGGGAGCCGGCTACGGCGACGAAGAGCTTAAAGACAACTTTTCTTCGGCGAGCGCCATACGCGCCAACCTCGGAAGGCGGGAAATTGAGGCAAATGTACCTCCGTACGTGCTCGACGCGCTCAAAGGCGCCGACATGCGCGGCGCGCGGGACAGGGCGGACGCGATAGCGAGATATGCGCTCGCTGCGGCGGACAGGGCCGACATGGCGCGCATATTCGGCTGCACCGAGGGACTGGAAAACAAACTTAAAGCCGACGCGCACTTTACCTGCGAAGAGATCGTCGCGCGCGCCACGAGCAGGCGCTACACTTCCTCGCGCATAAGGCGCATACTTGCGGCAAACATGCTGGGGCTGTACGCGGACGACGTAAAGAGATATATTGCCGAAGGCACCTATATAAAGCCGCTCGCCGTAAGCGCCGCCTTAAAAGACGGGATATTTGCCGAACTTGCCAAGGCTTCGCTGCCGGTGATAATAAAGAAGATGAGCTTAAAGGCCCTTTCGGCGGGGCGTGGCATGCCCGAAACGGCGGCGGAAAGGTGCTATGCGGCCGACAGGCGCGCCGACTTTGTGCGCGCGCTCATCTTCGGCGAAGCGCCCGAATACGATTTTACGGTAAAGACGGTATAAAATACGGACGCCGCGGCAACAAAGTTGCCGCGGCGCAATCCGAGACCGGTCTGTAAGCCGAGTTCTGTCGTGTACGGTCATCTATCTATACTTGCCGTCACCGGCAAGTTAAAGCGATATTAACGAACGGGAGCGGACGGGCAGCCCTGCAATTCAATGCAGCCCCCGTTCCAATCTTGCATCAGATGGGGTTTAATTGGCTCGCCCCGTTACCGGGGCGACGGTGAGCTCTTACCTCGCCATTCCAACCTTACAGCAAAGCGCTGCGGTGTATTTCTGTTCACTTTCCTTGGAGTCGCCTCCTCCTGCCGTTAGCAGGCATCATTGCCCTGCGATGCTCGGACTTTCCTCACGCCGCTTTCGCGGCCCGCGACCGTATAACCGACTCGGATACATAGATTGTAACATACTTGAAAAATTTTTGTAACTATTTTTACCGACTAATTTCTTTTTCGGCAAAACTAATTGCTTTTTCGGCAAAATTATCTTAAAATATATGCGGTACAGAATTTTATTTCAGGAGTTGTAAATGAAAAAAACCAAAATCATCTGCACACTCGGCCCCGCCAGCGACACCGAGGAGACCATTTCAGACCTTATCGACGCAGGCATGAACGTTGCGAGAATCAACTTTTCGCACGGCACTTATGAAGAGCAGGCCGACAAGATCGAAAAGATAAAGCGCGTGCGCGCAAGGAAGAACGCGCCTATCGCCATCATGCTCGACACGAAGGGCCCGGAATTCAGGATAGGCACCTTCAAGGACGGCAAAATCTTCTTAAACGACGGCGACACGTTCACATTCACCACCGAGAAGATAGAGGGCGACCAAAGCAAAGTTTCGGTATCGTTCGACGGAATATGCGAACAGCTCAACCCGGGCGACAAGGTGCTGCTCAACGACGGGCTGATGATATTCGAAGTACTGAAAGTAAAAAAGCCCGAGGTCATCTGCAAGACCATCGTGGGCGGCGAACTTTCCAACAGGAAGTCGATGTTCTTCCCCGACAAGAACCTCGACATGGTGTACCTCTCCGAACAGGATAAATCAGACATCGCCTTCGGCGTAAAGCTGGGCATAGATTACATCGCGTGCTCGTTCGTTTCGCGCGCGCAAGACATAATAGATATAAGGAACTGGCTGAAAGAGTGCGGCTCGCCCGAAGGCGACATAGAGATAATCGCCAAGATCGAGAGCCGCGCAGGCGTGAACAACATAGACGAGATACTTGAAGCGAGCGACGGCATAATGGTAGCGCGCGGCGACCTTGGCGTGGAGATACCATTCGAGGAAGTACCAAACATACAGAAGATGATAATCCACAAGTGCCGCATACAGGGCAAGCGCTCCATCACCGCGACCGAGATGCTGGAGTCGATGATAAAGAACCCCCGTCCCACGCGCGCAGAGATCTCCGACGTAGCCAACGCCGTTTACGACGGCTCCTCCGCCATAATGCTCTCCGGCGAGACCGCGGCGGGCGACCACCCCGTAGAGGCCGTAAGGGCGATGGCAAGGATAGCCGAACAGGCCGAGGCAAACACTCAGTACATCAACTACATCAAGCCCGAAGATTACCACATAAAGAACCTTTCCGAGGCGCTGTCGCACTCGGCGTGCACGCTGGCGCAGGACATAGGCGCAAGGCTGATAGTGGCATGCACCCGCTCTGGATACACGGCAAAGCTCGTTTCGCGCTTCCGCCCGATGATAGACATAATAGGCATGACCACCGACGAGCGCGCATACAGGAAACTGGCTTTGAGCTGGGGCGTTATACCCGTGATGAGCGAGGAGTTCTCCTCCGTAGACGTGCTCTTCCACTTCGGCAAGTGCGCAGCCATGGCGACGGGGCTGGTGAAGAAGGGCGACAAGATAGTGCTCACCGGCGGCAAACCCAACGGCAAGAGCGGCAACGCAAACCTTATAAGCGTTGAGACCATCTGAAAAAATTAACATGAAGTAACGGCAACGCCGCGGCGCATTGATATGCGCCGCGGCGGCTTTTTGTAAAAGGGCGGGGACTGCGCTGTGGCGCAGTCCCCTCGAGAGAATATGAAAAAAGTTGAGTGTGAGCATTCCGCAACAGGCATCTTTCCGCTGTTACGATAAAATTATAGCCGTTCAATGTGTTTGATATATGAAAAGCGCATAGCTTTTTAATGATCTGCTAAATTTTATGCAGTTCATACAGATATTCCGCCGTACGTATGCCGTCCGCGGCCGAGCTGGTTATGCCGCCCGAATAGCCGCTGCCCTCGCCGCACGGGTACAGATTTTTTACCGTAACGCTCTGCCTGTCTGCGCCCCGCAGGATGCGCACGGGAGAGGAAAAGCGCGATTCGACGCCTGTGAGCAGCGCGTCCGCGTCGTCGAAGCCGTGCAGCCGCCTTGCCATGTCGGGGACGGCGGCTTTGAGCGCGCTCACGGCCACGGCGGGCAGCACCTGCGAAAGGGGCGCAAAGTTAACGCCCGCGGCGTAGGTAGGCCTTACCGAACCGAACGAATCCGACGGCCTGTCCCGCAGGAAGTCGCCGAAGCGCTGGCAGGGCGCCCTGTAATCGCCCCCGCCCGCCGCGAACGCCTTGCGTTCCAGCCTGCGCTGAAATTCCATGCCGTCGAACAGTCCGCCGCCGAAGTCGGCGCGGCTCAGCTGCACCATGAGCGCGGAATTGGAATTTGCTCCGTCGCGGGCAAAGTCGCTCATGCCGTTGACCACCACTCCGCCCCGCTCGCTCGCCGCGGGGATCACGACGCCGCCGGGGCACATGCAGAATGTGAACACCGTGCGCTCGTGCGCGTGCGATACCAGCTTGTAGTCGGCGGCGGGCAAAAACTTAGCAAACCTGCCGTACTGCGCAAGGCTTATGCTCCCCGCGAGGTGCTCCACCCTTACGCCCACCGCAAAGTCGCGCGGCTCCATGGCAACGCCGCTTTCATGCAGCATGCGGAAGGTGTCGCGCGCGGAATGGCCCACGGCGAGCACTGCGGCAGCCGCTTCGAGTTCGAACTCTTCGCCGCTGCGCGTATTGCGGCAGATCACCGTTTTAAGCGCGCCCTCCCTTGCCGTGAAACCTGTAAATTTGCAGTTGAACAGAAATTTTCCGCCACAGCTTTGGATATAGCGGCGGATATTTTTGAGCACGTCTTTCAGCCTGTCGCTGCCGATGTGCGGCTTATTGAGATATAAAATTTCCTCCGGCGCGCCGAAGCGGGCAAAAATTTCCAGCACGTCGCGGTTGAACCCGTCCTTCGTCTGCGTGTTCAGCTTTCCGTCTGAAAAGGTCCCCGCGCCGCCCTCGCCGAACTGCACGTTGCACTCCTCGTCGAGCCTGCGCTCCGAAAAGAAGGCGCGCGTCGCAAGTTCGCGCTCCTCCACGCTGCCGCCGCGCTCTATTATCACGGGCGAATAGCCGCGCTCGCACAGCCTTACGGCGCAGCACAGCCCCGCCGGCCCGCTGCCTATTATGCACACGCGCGGCGCATTCTTCAATCTCTCCAGGGGCGGCCTTTCATCCTTTTCGCTATGTTCGGAATACGCTACGGAATACAGCCAGAAGATATTTTCCTTGTCGCGCGCATCCAATGATTTTTTAAGTATCCTGAAATAGCCGAGCCTGCCGCCCGCCCTCTTTTTTACGATCTCGCGGAGCTTGTCCTCGCCCTTGTCCGCGGCAAGTTTTATGTTGTCGATACGCTTTATCATATCTGCCTGCCAGCTATGGCCTCCGCTACGCGCGCCGCCGAAGCAAATGCCCATGTAAGGTTGTACCCGCCGCAGTCGCCGTCGACGTCAAGCACCTCGCCCGCAAAGAACAGCCCGGGGCAGAGCGCGCTTTCGAGGTCGTCGTTCACGTCCGACATATCGACGCCGCCGCGCGTTACCTGCGCGTAGTCGAATCCGAGAGTGCCGTTGACTTCGAGCGTGAAATTCTTTGCCGTGTGCGCTATGACGGCGGCGTCACCGGAGCCTGCCCGCCTGACTATCGCCCTGCCTATCTGATTGTTGAGGGTGAGCGCAAGCACCTCGCTCCTTTCGTAGCCGAGCGACTGTTTCAGGCGGATGTCCGCCGCGAGCTCCTCCTCGGATATGCCGGGCGCAAAGCCTATGCAGATTTTGCCGCGGCTGCCCGCAAACACGGGCGATACCGAAAAGACGGCGTTGCCGGAGACCCCGTAATCGGTGAAGATCACATCGCCGCGCGCAGACATCTCGCCGCCGTCCTCTGCGACCGCCCGCAAGTTGCAGTCGGCGCGTATGCCGCGCAGCGTCTTTATGTGCGCGACGTCCGTTTTCAGCTGCACGAGCGAGGGAAAGAGCGGCGTTATCCTGTGCCCGAACGCACGGGCGAGCGCATACGACGAACCGTCGGTGCCGAACTGCTTCTGCGCCTTGCCGCCCACGCACATGACTACATATTTCGCCGTCATGGAAGAGCCGTCTGAAAGGCGCAGCACAAACTGCCCGCCCTTTTCCAGCGAGACGACCCTTGCGCCCGTAAACACGTTGACCCCGCCGCGCCTTACCTCTGCTATGAGGCAGTCGGACAGCGCGGAGGCCTGCCTGCCCGCGGGGTATATCCTGCCGCGCTCGTCGCAGGTAAACCTTCCGTAAAAGAGGCGTTCATAGACCTTGCCAAAACACGAGATGATATCGTATGCCCGCGCGGCGCCCGAACCGTGATAGTTTTGCGCCGAAATGTGCGCGTTGGAGATATTCCCCTGCCCGTTTCCGCTTGCCGCCAGCTTTTTGCCGAGGCGGCCGCCGCCCTCTATGAGCGCTATATCGAGTTTAGTCGTACGGCAGAGGAGCGCCGCGGCAGCCAGCCCCGATGCCCCTCCGCCTATTATTGCTACGTCGGAATGCATAACATAATTTTATATTATGCCGCAGGTTATGTCAACTTTTAACGGCTTTCAAAATTTTTTCCCACTCGGCAAGGTGCAGCCTTTCGTCCTCGACGATCCGTTCGATCAGCTCGCTCACCCTTACGTTTTTAAGCATGCCGAGCATGCGTTCGTAGGCGCGTATCGCCTGCTTTTCCGCCCGCACGCCGTCCTCGGCGATGTTGACAAGGGTGCGCGAATACACTACGTATTTTGAAGAGTAGAAGTTGAACAGACAGGGCGGATTTGCGGTGAACACGGGCGCGGCGCCGAGGGCGGTTATCGCGCCGCCCAGCAGTTTCAGGTGCACCATTTCGGCGATGGCGATCCCGCCGATGGCCTCGGCAAAGTCGGCATAGCCCTCCCTTCTGAACAGCAGGCCTGCATAGGTATAGAGCAGCACGGCGTTCAGCTCGCCGGCGGCGCCTGCATACGCGGGCGAAATTATGCGCAGCGACCGGGCGTCAGGGCAGAGTTCGTTGACATCGGGGTAAGGTTTGTTTACGGAAAGAGGCGGCATGACATTCTCCTTTACACAGAATTACTATCAGCATATTCCCGTAAATCTTTTTTTGACAAGAAAGCCGCGGCGCACAGCGCCGCGGCTTTTCTCCGTTTAATTTTTGGTATCTGTTTTTTTGCATGAGCATGCAACATTGACAAATACTCCCACAAGTATATAGAGCACCAGGCATATGCCCGCAATCAAAAATACAGGTATCGTAACGCTGCCGTAAAGCCCGCATGCCAGCACCGCAAGCCATGCGGCAGAAACGCCGGAAATCAAAATTTGCAAGCAACAAAATATAAAAAATGCGCAACAACTGTTTACATGCGCCGCGAAAGCGAAAAAAAAAAGGAGGCTGAACGCCTCCTTTTTACCATTAAATCAGCGCATTATGCGTGACATTGTACTATCGTTTTGCCCGGAATATGCCGCTCAGCCGCCAAGCACCTTTTTGAGGAACTGACCGGTATAACTTTCGGGCCGCTCTGCGATCTGTTCGGGAGTGCCGCAGGCTATCACCGTGCCGCCCTTGTCGCCCCCTTCGGGGCCGAGGTCGATTATCCAGTCGGCAGTCTTTATGACGTCGAGATTGTGTTCGATGACGAGCACCGTATTTCCGCTCTCGCGCAGACGGGCAAGTATTTTAATGAGTTTATCCACGTCGTAGGTATGCAGGCCGGTGGTGGGTTCGTCCAGAATATAGAACGTCTTGCCGGTGCTGCGGCGTGAGAGCTCTGTGGCTAGCTTTACCCTCTGCGCCTCGCCGCCGGAGAGCGTAGTCGCGCTCTGCCCGAGCTTTATATAGCCCAGCCCCACGTCTACGAGCGTGGAGAGCTTGTTGTAGATGGAGCTTATCGGCCTGAAAAATTCAGCGGCGTCCTCCACCGTCATATCGAGCACGTCGGCTATCGACTTGCCCTTGTACTTTACTTCCAGCGTCTCGCGGTTATAGCGCTTGCCGCCGCACACTTCGCAGGGGACGTAGATATCGGGCAGGAAGTGCATCTCGATCTGTATGATGCCGCCGCCCTCGCAGTGTTCGCACCTGCCGCCCTTAATGTTGAAGGAGAACCTGCCGCTTTTGTAGCCGCGCTCCTTTGCATCGGGAGTGGCGGCGAACAGCTCGCGTATCATGGTGAATACGCCCGTATACGTCGCAGGATTGGAACGGGGCGTGCGGCCTATGGGCTGCTGGTCGATGGCTATGACCTTATCGAAATTTTCAATCCCCTCTATTTTGTCGAACTTGCCCTGCGGCTGGCGCGCGCCGTTGAGGTTGTTTGCAAGGTATGGATAGATTATTTCGTTCACGAGGCTGGACTTGCCCGAGCCCGAGACGCCCGTAACCACGGTGATCAGCCCCGCGGGTATGCTGACGTCTATACCCTTCAGGTTGTTCTGCCTGCACCCCGTCGCGGTAAGATATCTTCCGTCCGGCTGCTTACGCACCGCGGGGACCTCTATCCTGCGCCTGCCCGAAAGGTAGTCGCCCGTTATCGAGAGCGGCTCGCTCATTATGTCCTGCACGGTGCCGCACGCCACCACCTCGCCGCCGTGCACGCCCGCCCCGGGGCCTATGTCCACTATATAGTCGGCGGCGCGCATCGTGTCTTCGTCGTGCTCTACCACGATCAGCGTATTGCCGAGGTCGCGCAGGCCTTTGAGGGAGTTGAGCAGCTTTTCGTTGTCGCGCTGGTGAAGGCCGATGCTCGGCTCGTCGAGGATGTAGAGCACCCCCGTGAGCGCGCTGCCTATCTGCGTGGCAAGCCTTATGCGCTGACTTTCGCCGCCGGAGAGGGTGGCAGCGCTGCGCGAGAGCGTAAGATAGCCGAGGCCGACGTTTTTGAGGAAACTCAGCCTGTTGTCTATCTCCTTTACGATGCTGTCGGCTATCATGTGCTCGGTGGGCGTAAAGAAGGAAAAGTCGGTAAACGAGCCTAAATCATCCACCGCCATATCGCACACCTCGGCGATATTTTTGCCGCCCACCGTGACGGCCAGGGCCTCCTTTTTGAGGCGCTTTCCGTGGCACGCGGGGCAGTCTGTGACGCGCATGTAGCGCTCTATATCCCACTTTACGCTGTCTGACGAGGTCTGATTGTAGCGGCGCTGCAGGTTGTTGGCAAAGCCCTCCCACGCCGTCTTGTAGCTGCCGGAAAAGCGGTAGGCGTTGTAGGCAAGCTCAACCTGCTCGCCGCCGTTGCCGTACATGAGCATGTCGTACACGCCCTCGGGCAGGTCTTTGACGGGCACGTCGAGCGAAAAGTTATAGTGCTTTGCAAGCGAGTTTATATACATCTGCGTGACGGTGGAACTGTCGAGGTTCCAGCCGCTTATCTTTATCGCCCCCTCGCGCAGGGTCTTGTTCTTGTCCGGACAGATGAGGTCGGGGTCGACTACCTGTCTGAAGCCCAGGCCCGAACATTCGGGGCAGGCGCCCCACGGGGTGTTGAAGGAGAACAGCCTCGGCTCTATCTCCTCTATGGATATGCCGCAGTCGGGGCAGGCGTAGTTGGAAGAATACAGTTCCTCCTTATCGCCGCTGTCGATGATGACCAGCCCGTTGCCAAGTTTCAGCGCGTTTTCCAGGCTGTCGGTGAGGCGCTTCAATATGCCCTCCTTTATAACCAGCCTGTCCACCACGACCGATATGGTATGGCGGATGTTCTTTTCGAGGCGGATCTCATCCTGCAGATCGTAGACGGCGCCGTCTATCTTCACCCTGCCGTAACCGCTCTTTTTCAGCGAGGCGAGCTCCTTTACAAATTCCCCCTTTTTGCCGCGCGCTATGGGCGCCTCCACCATTATCTTCGTCTTTTCGGGCAGCGACATCACGCGGTCTGCGATCTCGTCGACGGACTGCTTGCGTATCTCCCTGCCGCACTTGGGGCAGTGAGGTATGCCGACGCGCGCGAACAGCAGCCTGAAATAGTCATAGATCTCCGTCACCGTGCCCACGGTTGAACGCGGGTTGTGCGACGTAGTCTTCTGGTCGATGGAGATCGCGGGTGAAAGTCCCTCGATGAGCTCCACGTCGGGCTTTTCCATCTGGCCGAGGAACTGTCGGGCGTAAGACGAAAGGCTTTCGATATACCTGCGCTGCCCTTCGGCGAAGATGGTGTCGAAGGCGAGCGTGGATTTTCCGCTGCCGGAAAGCCCCGTGAACACCGTGAGCGTGTTGCGGGGTATGTGAACGTCTATATTCTTTAAGTTATTTTCCTTTGCGCCTTTAACAAAAATTTCTTCTTTCATACCTTTACTTTTTGGGGACGTCCCTTCCGGCCGTGCGCATGCGTTTCTTCAATGCGTTGATCGTGTCGCGTATCTCTATCGCCCGCTCGAAGTCGAGCTGCGCGGAGGCCACCGCCATGAGCGCCTTAAGTTTTTCGATCTCCGCGGGGATGTCGGCAGCCTTTATGTCCTCTCCGGGCTTCTTTTTGCCCGTGATGCCTATAGTGCTCTTTACTTCCTTTATTATCGTCCGGGGCGTTATTCCGTGCGCCCTGTTGTATTCGTCCTGTATCCTGCGGCGGCGCTCGGTCTCGTCTATCGCCCTGCGCATGCTGCCCGTTACGCTGTCGGCGTACATTATCACCCTGCCCTCGGCGTTGCGCGCCGCGCGGCCTATCGTCTGTATGAACGCCGTTTCGCTGCGCAAAAAGCCCTCTTTATCGGCGTCGAGAATGGCGACGAGCTTAACCTCGGGAAGGTCGAGCCCCTCCCTTAAAAGGTTTATGCCGCAGAGCACGTCGAATTCGCCGCTGCGCAGGCCGTTGATTATGTCGATTCGCTCGAGCGCGTCTATGTCGCTGTGCATATACCGCACTTTGAGGGAATGTTCTTTGAGGTAGTCGGTAAGGCTTTCAGCCATGCGCTTGGTGAGCGTGGTGACGAGCACCCTGCCGCCCTCCGCAACGACCTTGTTCACCTCTCCGAGCAGGTCGTCTATCTGCCCCTTGGTGGGCCGCACCTCCACCGTCGGGTCCAGAAGCCCCGTGGGGCGTATCAGCTGTTCGACGGTGTTGCCCGACTGCTCCAGCTCGTAGGGCGCGGGCGTGGCAGAGACGCAGATGAGCTGCGGCACGCGGGCGTCGAACTCTTCGAAGGTGAGCGGGCGGTTATCGTACGCCGATTTCAGGCGGAAGCCGTAATTCACTAGGTTCTCTTTCCTGCTCCTGTCGCCGCGGTACATGGCGCGGATCTGCGGTATGGTCATGTGGCTCTCGTCGATGAACACGAGAAACTGACCTGCGGGGAAATAGTCGAGCAGGGTGAACGAGGGCTCGCCGGGGCTTCTGCCGTCGAAATACCTGCTGTAATTCTCCACGCCGCTGCAATAACCTATCTCGCGTATCATCTCGAGATCGAAGGTGGTGCGCTGCTGCAATCTTTCGGCTTCGAGCGGCTTGCCGGCGTCGCGGAAGGCCTTCACCTCGTCGTTCATGTCGCGCTCTATCATCGAGAGCGCGTGTTCCAGCCTGTCGGTGCCCACGGCATAGTGGCTGGCGGGGAATATGCAGACGTGTTTCAGCTCGGATATCACCGTGCCCGTGAGCGCGTCCACCTCGCAGATCCTGTCTATCTCGTCGCCGAAAAACTCCACGCGCACCGCAACTTCGGAGTTGCCTGCGGGGAAGATCTCTACTATGTCGCCGCGCACGCGGAAGGACGAGCGCTGAAAGTCTATGTCCTTGCGCGAATACTGAATCTCGACCAGTCTGCGCAGCAGCGCGTCTCGCTCCATCTCCATGCCGGGGCGCAGAGAGATCGCCAGCCTGAAATACTCTTCGGGCGCGCCCAGGCCGTATATGCACGACACCGAGGCAACCACTATCACGTCCCGCCGTTCGCCGAGCGAGGCTGTGGCGGAGTTGCGCAGCTTATCTATCTCGTCGTTGAGGCTCATATCCTTTTCGATATAAGTATCGGTAGAGGGTATGTAGCTCTCGGGCTGGTAGTAATCGTAGTACGACACGAAGTACTCCACCCTGTTTTCGGGGAAAAATTCGCGGAATTCATTGCACAACTGGGCGGCGAGCGTTTTGTTGTGCGCAATGACGAGCGCCGGCCTGTTTACGTTGGCGATGACGTTTGCCATGGTGAACGTCTTGCCGCTGCCCGTGACGCCGAGGAGCACTTGGGTGCGTATGCCGTCGAGCACCCCCTCCGTGAGCGACTTTATAGCCTGCGGCTGATCGCCTGTCGGCTGAAATTTTGAATGTAACCTGAAATCCATAAAAAACCTTGTTAATTATAAACCCAAACAAAAAGTTTTACAACAACTTTGCGCACCTTGCCCGGCATGCAAAAAATAAACATTTGTTTTGTAATATTTTATCGTGCAAACCAAAAGCCCCGCACTGCGCGGAGCTTTCGGATATGCGATGCTGAGTTACTGTTTCTGTACGGCGGCGGCTTCGGGGAGTTCGGGCGGAACGACGGGGAAGTCGACCCAGAACGTGCTGCCCTTGCCGAGTTCGGAATCGGCGCCGAAGTCGAAGGAGTGCTTTTCGAGTATGGTCTTTACTATAGGCAGGCCGAGGCCTGTGCCCTTCACGGGGCGGGCGTGCGTCTCCTTTACGCGGTAGTACCTGTTCCATATGGAGGGCAGATCTTCCTTGGATATGCCTTTGCCCGTATCGCGCACGGTAAAGCGCACGCGGCCGCTCTCCTGAACGTGTTTAAGGCTGACGTGCACCGTCTTGTCCTCGCCGGTGTAATTGACGGCGTTGGATATGAGGTTGTAGAGCACCTGACCTATCTTGCCCTCGTCGGCACAGGTGTATATGTCGGGATCTATATCGACCACGAAGTTGTATCCCTGCATGTCGCGCAGGTATTCGAACTTCTGCATTATGCCGTAGAGATAGTCGGTGAGGTTGAACACCTTTTTGTTGATCTGGTTGATGTCCGAACTTATCTTTGACATGTTGAGCACGTCGTTCACGAGCTCCGCAAGCCTGTCCGATTCGTCGATTATCACCTGCAGGTGCTTGTTGCGCTTTTCGGGGTCGTCGCCGGAGATCTCCTTTATCATGGAGGCGTAAGCCTTTATCATCGTAAGAGGCGTTTTAAGGTCGTGCGAGACATTGGCGAGCAGTTCCTTCTGAAAGCTGTCCGACTTCTTTATCTCGGCGCAGGCATAATTCAGCGCATCCGAAAGCTGCACCATCTCCTGATAGTCGGCCGAGGCAAATTTTACGTCGTAGTCGCCCTTAGCCATCCTGTTTGCCGAGACGGTGAGACTTTTGAGCGGATCGGAGATCTTCTGTGCCATGCTGTACGAGATAAGGAACGCAATCAGGATCACAAGGATGCCTATAATTATCATATAGCGCGACACAAAGCCCATCGTGCCCCTTGCCACATCCATGGAATAACGTACGGCTATATAGTTTGGGGCATCCGAATCAGCGGCGAACATGGTAAATTCGGCATAAGTGAACACATTTCCTGTGACAAATTGTATGCTGTTGCCTTCGAACTCCGAAATCCTGTCTATTATCCCGTCGTGCACGTCCTGCCAGTATTCGCGCTCGCTGTCGCTCATGCGTTGAGGAACGGGCAGCACGATACCGCCGTCAGGCGTAATGACGGCGATATTCACGTTATTATCGAATGCCTCCTTTTCTATATACTCATCTGCGGCAAACAGCGTGGCAAGATTGGCATTGCCGGCTACTTTGTTGAGTTCGCCGCTGACCGACATGCCTACGCCGCGTATCTTGTCCTGAGTGTAGGTCGTTATAGAACCCTGCACTATCAGGTAACAGATCACGCCCACGAGCAGTATGGTAAAAAATGCAAGAAAGCAGAAATTTTTCCAGAGCGTAATGTTGAGGCTCCTCAGCCTGCGGAGCCTCTTTTTTTCAGACTTCAAACTTGTATCCCAGTCCCCTTAAAGTAACTATGAACTTCCTGTACTGTTTGAGATTGCTGCGCAGCATCTTGATATGGGTATCCACCGTTCTGTCGTCGCCGTAGAAATCAAAACCCCAGACATCCATGAGAAGCTTTTCGCGGGTGAGCGCTATGCCCCTGTTCTTTACGAAGTAGAACAGTATCTCGTATTCCTTGGGGGTAAGTTCCGCCTTTTCGCCGTCGACGTAGACGTTCCTGCCCGCCATGTCGATGGTGAGCCCCTCGAACTTATACACGTCGTTCCTGGGCTCTTCCTTGCCGGCGCTCCTGCGCTTGGTGACGGCGTTTATTCGAGCCATCACCTCCTTTGGCGAGAAAGGCTTGGTTACATAGTCGTCGACGCCTATCTCGAAGCCGAACAGCTTGTCGTACTCCTCGCCGCGCGCAGAGAGCATTATTACGGGGATGTCCTTGGTCTTTCTTATCTCTTTGACGGCAGAGAAACCGTCGAGCTTGGGCATCATCACGTCCATCAGGATGATGTCGTAGTCGTTGTCGCGACACATGCGCACGGCCTCCATGCCGTCGGTCGCCTCGAAAGCCTCGTTGCCCTCGAACTCCACATACTCCTTGAGCACGTTGCGTATCATCTCTTCATCGTCAACAATAAGTACTTTCATAATAAATTCCGCCTTTAAGGTGTCGTTAATTATTTTTAACCTTGCAGGTTATCTTCTGAAACATAAATATCACAATATTATTAGATTTGCTTAAAGCATCAATGAAAAACTTGTGAAAATTGCACATATCCCTCCTCCGCCGCCAAAGACGGAAAATTTTACATAAAAAATAACAAACAAACGTTTGACAAAACACCGCGGCAGTGTTATAATCCTGTTAAACAAATGTTTGCGCAGCCTGTTCGGGTTTTTATGGCCGCGCTTACAAGGCAGGGATACAGCTATGTTGGACGCTCACACGCTACAGATATTGACGGAAAGCGCTAAATACGACGTATCCTGCTCGTCCTCCGGTTCAAAACGGGCGAACCGCGCGGGCGGGTTGGGGAACGCTTCCGTCGGGGGCATTTGCCACTCCTTTACTCCCGACGGAAGATGCATCTCCCTGCTTAAAATCCTTATGAGCAACGAATGTCTGTACGACTGCGAGTACTGCCCCAACAGGCGCTCTTCGGGTACGGAGCGGGCGAGGATAACGCCCGACGAAGTGTGCAGGCTTACAATAAACTTTTACAAGCGCAACTACATCGAGGGCCTGTTCCTCTCCTCGGCGGTGTTCGACACGCCCGACAGAACGATGGAGCTGCTCACCGAAACGGTGGTGAGGTTGCGCAAACTTTACAACTTCAACGGGTACATACACCTGAAGGGCATACCCGGGGCGGACAGGGAGCTGATGATGAAGGCGGCGCGCTACGCCGACAGAATGAGCTACAACATAGAGCTGCCATCGGAAAAATCGCTCAGACTGCTCGCCCCGCAGAAGAACAGGGACAGCCTGCTTACGCCGATGAAGAGGTTGCAGTCGGCCATAGCCTGCGACAGGGAAAACAAGGTGAAAGAGGGCATGGTACTGCCGGCCGGGCAGACCACGCAGATGATAGTGGGAGCCTCGCCCGAGAGCGACGGGCAGATACTGCGGCTGACAGAATACCTCTACCGCAGGCTGGGGCTCAAGCGCGTATACTACTCTTCGTATATACCGGTGGTGGCAAGCCCGTTGCTGCCGGCCAAGCCGACGGGGCTGCTGCGCGAGCACAGGCTTTACCAGGCGGACTGGCTGCTTCGCTTTTACGGGTTTGACGTGAACGAACTTTGCGGAGAGGGCGAAAACCTGAGCGAGGATTACGACCCGAAGTGTGCGTGGGCGCTTAAAAATATGCATCTTTTTCCCGTAGAGATAAACACCGCGCCGCTGGAGATGCTGCTGCGCGTGCCCGGGATAGGAGCGAAGAGCGCATACAAAATAACCGAAGCGAGGCGGTTTGCAAAGCTCGATTTCGATAATCTTGCAAAAATGCGCATAGTTCTGAAGCGGGCGAGGCACTTTATAACTTGTAAGGGCAAATTTTACGGCGCGGAGGGCGAGGCAGTGCGCACGGCGCTGATGATCGACGAGAGAAGCCGCCCGGGCGGGAGCGCTGAGCAGCTTTCGATGTTCTCCACCCCCTCCGACGCCATCGGCGCCCTTACGGGGCAACTATGAAGATATTTATGACCGACGGGACCGCGACAGGCTTTTACACCGCGGTGTTCGACGCTTACAGATATAAAGACAGCATGATAACTTCGCGCGACATGCAGCTGGGGCTGGACAGCGAGGTGACCGACGTGACGGCGGACGACGCCAAGGCGGCACGGGTGAGAAAGAGGATAGACGGCATAGACAAATACGCCGCCGGCGACATAGACCTTGCGCTGCGCAGCAACGAAGGACTGAAAGAACAGGCAGCATTCGAATACGTAAGACTGCTCGTGCAGAAGGGGCGGCCCGTACGGAAGATGCTGTCGCTGCCCGCCGTGATAGAGATGAACGAAATAATCGGGCGGGTCACGGGCGAACTGCACAACATGAAGGGATTTTTGCGGTTCATGGAGACGGCAAGCGGCGCGCTGTATGCGCCCTATTCGCCCGACAACGACATAACAGACCTGATAGCGCCGCACTTTAAGGCGCGGCTGGGCGCGCAGCCGTTCGTGATACACGACATCAGGCGCAAAAAGGCCGCAATGTGCGACGGGAACGAGTGGTTCATGGCGGAAGTCGGCGAAGCCGAGGTCTATCTTTCGGAATATGAGCAGGCGTTCGAAAATCTGTGGAGAAAGTACTACTCTGGCGTGAATATAAAAGAGCGCCCGCACGAAAGACAGATGAAGGGCTACATGCCCGTGCGGTACTGGAAATTTCTGCCCGAAAAGAAGGGCGATGCATAAAGATTTCCCTGCGGCTTTTGCGCCGCAGGGATACTTTTTACTTACGAGAGTTTTTTTGAACTTCCTCCGCTATCTTGTCGAAAAACGCGGCAAGGTAGTTGTTCTTTACCGACTCTATCTTCCCCGAATCGGCGGCGAGAGTCAGTTCGCGGTCGACGGGCACCTTTGCAACGGCGGAAATACCGTGTTCGAGCGCGATAGCGTCGGCGACGCTCTCTCCGAATATGTTTATCTTTCTGCCGCAGTCGGGGCAGGTGATGTAGCTCATATTTTCGACTATGCCCAAGATGGGCACGTTCATCATCTGAGCCATGTTTATCGCCTTGGAAACTATCATGCCCACCAGATCCTGCGGCGTGGTCACAACGACTATACCGTCGAGCGGGATGCTCTGGAAGAGCGTGAGCGGCACGTCGCCCGTTCCCGGCGGCATATCCACGAACATGTAGTCCACGCCCTGCCATATCACGTCCGTCCAGAACTGGAGCACGGTGCCGGATATGAGCGCGCCGCGCCATACCACGGGGTCGTCCTCGTTTTCAAGCAGCAGGTTCATGCTCATCATCTGCACGCCCTCGCCGCTAACACAGGGAAGTATGCCGGTTTCGTCGCCGCGGGCGCGTTCGTGCACGCCGAACATCCTGGGGATAGACGGGCCGGTTATGTCGGCATCCATCACCGCCGTGACGTTGCCCTTTGCCTGCGAAGCCGCGGCGAGCAGCGCGCACGTCATGGATTTGCCTACGCCGCCCTTGCCGCTGACTACGGCAATTACATGCTTTATGTCGCTCATGGCATGCGGCTGCTTTTTGAGGCTTGCGCCCGAACGGGAAGGACAGTCTTCACCGCACGAGCCGCAGTCGTGCGAACAATTTTCCGCCATATTATTTTCTCCTTGTTGCATTGTAGGATTAAATTTTATGCCAAGCCGCATAAAAAGTCAAGCCAATACATATTTTGCGCAAAAAAATAAAGTAATTGCTTGCAATAACGGGCTTTTTTTGCTAAAATGATATAGCTGTGCTAGGCGGGGAGTTAGCGGTGCCCTGTACCTGCAATCCGCTACAGCAG
>DVIK01000007.1 GCA_018711385.1 Candidatus Coproplasma avistercoris | reverse complement strand
GGGCGCGCACGTCATTCATACTCGTCGTAACTGCGCCTGTCTTTCGGAGCGTGCGAACACAGCTCCGCCTTACACGGGCGGGGCTTGCGGCAGGGCGGTTCGCGCGGGGCGCACTCGCCCGTTATTATTACATCCTCGCCTATCTTTACTATCGATGCCAGCGGGATAAACTGCTCCTGCCTTGCAAAGCGGAAGCCCTTGCCGCCCGTGACGAACAGTCCGCGCAGTTTGCCTTCGGGAAATTCGAAGGCAATATCGCACACCCTGCCGAGGTTTTTGCCGTCGCTGACGCTCACCACATCCATCTGCCTGAGCTCGTTAAAAGTAAATTCCAAGGCACACCTCCCCCGCGCCGCCGCGCGCGGCGCTTTTATATTATATGCCGCGGACAGCGTTTGCGTTACAAAAAAAGGCGGCGCCTGCGCGCCGCCCGCGGCAGTTCAGCCGCCGAACACAGATCTGAGGGGATTGTTGTCGAACAGGGCATCCAGCCTGAACACGCTGCCGTCGAGTTTGGCGGCAAAGTTTGCGGCCGTGTCTCCGCCCACCCACGCTACTATCTGGAACACCACGAGAAGTATGGCGAGCGCCACGGCGAACATGAAGGCCATGCCAAGGATCCTGTTGATTATCTTGAATCCGAGCATGTTTATTTCGACTATGCCCTTGATTATCTTTACGATTATGACCCTGATTATCTGCACTATGACGAACAGGACCACAGCAAGCACTATCCTGTCGATATGGATATCCGCAAAGAAGGTGCCCACGCTGCCCTGCCCCTGCAGCCATTCGTTGAACCTGTCGAGAAGGTTGCGCACGAAATCCCAGTCGAGCACCAGCCCGTAGATCACGTAGCACACGAATATCGAAATTATTACTCCGAATATGCCGCCAGTGAAAAATTTGAGTCCCTTGCCGAAGCCGATTATCAGGCCGATCAACGCAAACAGCAGCGACCCTGCGAGCACAATTATATCGGCAGTCAACATTTAACCTTACCTCCGTTACCTTTTAACCGCTGCCGCATTCAAAAACACGCGCATGCACGATTACGAACATATTATAGCATAAAACAAGCCGATTGCAAAGGGTATTTGCAAGTTTTTTTGCCTAATTTTTATTGACGGAAAAACATGAGCGGATACGCCCGCGCGGCTTTTTCTGCTCCGGCGGCAGAAAGGGCTGCGCGCAAACGGCAAATAATTTGCCCGGATCAGGCTCACGCCCAAATTGAACGGCATATATGCCGCAAACAATATATGAAGTCGTCCCGTGACGCGGCTATTATACATAATATTTCGCAGGTTGTCAAGGCGTGCATGCATAAAATGCCGCAGGTTGCGCATACTTAGCATACGGCTCGGCTTACATAGGAGGGCTTATGCTTCAGAAAGTCAATATTTGCGGGGTGAACACCTCGGGACTGCCGCTGCTTACGGCAAAGGAACAGACCGAGCTGATGTTGAAGCTCAAAGCGGGCGACGGCGAGGCGCGCGAAAAGTTCATCGTGGGCAACATGCGACTCGTGCTTTCGCTGGTAAAGAGGTTCTGGGCGAAGAACGCCAACGCCGACGACGTATTCCAGGCCGGCTGCGTGGGACTGATAAAGGCGATAGATAACTTCGACGTCTCGGTCGGAGTGAAGTTTTCCACCTACGCCGTGCCCATGATACTCGGCGAGATAAAGCGCTATCTGCGCGACGGCAATTCGCTCAGGGTTTCGCGCTCGATACGCGACACGGCATACCGCATACTGAAAGTGCGCGAGGAGCTGGAGGAGACCGAAGACACCGTTACTTACGACAGGATAGCAAAACAGATGAACATCGCCGTATCGGAAGTGGCATATGCGCTTGACGCCATATCCGACCCCGTTTCGCTGTACGACCCGGTGTACAACAAGGCGGGCGACACGCTGCTGCTGATGGACCAGATATTCGACGACAAGAACAACGACGAGGCGTGGACGGAGAAAGCCGCGCTGTATGAGGCGATGCAGAAACTCGACGAGCGCGAAAAGCGCATACTTTACCTCAGATATTTCGAGGGCAAGACTCAGACGGAGATATCGGGGCAGGTGGGGATATCGCAGGCACAGGTTTCGCGCCTGGAAAAAAATGCACTTAAACGCATGCGTGCGGAGATATGCTGAACGTAAACGCCGCGCGCCCGCGACCTGCGGGCGCGCGGCATTCGCCTTCATCAGTGTGCGCTATACATATAACAGCCCCATAGACATCAGGGCAAACACCATTGCGAACAACGAAAATACCGAGGCGACGCTCGTCCACACAACAAGCTGGCCGGCAAGCTGTTCGTCGTTGTCGCCTATGGATTCCGCCATTATCGCGCTTGAAACAGCCACGGGCGTGCCGAACAACGTTATGAGGGCGGGATATTCCGTCTGCCCGAAACTTACAAGATCGGTATAAGTGCCGAGCAGCACCGCCACGCCCACGCATAGCACGGGAGCTATTACCACGCGGAAAACGGTACCCACTATTATCTCCTTGGTCATTCCCCTTACGGCGGAAAATTCGAACTGCCCGCCGAGCACGACGAGCGCGAGCGGCGTGGCGATGACGCGGAGATCGTCGAGAATGATATAGATAAACGAGAGATCTTCCTTTACGGTAAAGGTGACCTTGCCGAACATGGCGCCCTCGGCGGCGCGCAGGCCGAGGAAAACGAGGCCCGCGACTATGCCGATTATCATGGGATTTTTGACTATATTGAGCACTATGCGCCTTAATACCGAAGGCTGCCGTTCAGGCAGCACCGTCATGCCGTTTTCGTCCGCGGGGAGCTGCCGCTCACCTTCCCTTTTCCTTTCTGAACGGAATACCGAAAGGGATATTACCGCAAGTATATTGAACAGGGGAACGGTGAACGCCTGGATCATTGCCACAACTCCGTTCACCGTCTGCACGTTTGCAGGGTCTGCCCCCGCGAGCGCCTCTGCAAGCGAAATACCGATTATTGCAAAGTTGCTAAGGAACGTGCACTGAAAAAGAGGGCCGCGGCGGCGGGAATTTTTTGTGGTCAGCACCGTGACCACATACCCCAGACCAAAGAGCACGAATATGGTAACGACGGAAAATACCACAAGCCCCCAATTTATCCGCGAAAGGTCATCGATATTGTAGATATTGATAAACAGCATGCATGGCAGGCAGACATCGAACACAAACTTGTTGCCTACGCTTACAAAGTTCTTGTTTATGAACTTTATGCGCCTTAACACATAGCCAAGCGCAATGAGCGCCACGATGGGGATAACGGCATCGACGGCCGTCATAAAAATGTTGAACATGATATTCCCTTTCTCCGCATTTCCGTGCGTGCGGACGCGGCAGCCTTCAGGCTTGCCCGGAACACGCATTTTTACCCCTTACACCCAAATGACAACACCAAATTATATAAAAAAATCCGCAGTTGTCAACCGCGGAAAATTACTTTATAAAAAATATATGTAATGCAAATACAGCACGCACGATGTGAAAATTTCTCACCTGGTGCGGCAAAAATGCGGCGCGGCTGCATTTTATACAGCTGATCGCGGCATATATGCCGCCCTATCAGAAAATGTCGTATTCCACGGGCGTGTAAAAGAGCTTTTCTGCCTCCTCTCCCCTTGCCAGCGCGAGCACCCACATCAGCTTCGTGACGGCGGCTTCGAGCGTCATGCAGCCCGCCTCTATCACCCTGCCGCACGAGCGGAGCCTTCTGCCCACGGCATACTTATCCATGGAGCTGCCCTCGTGTTCGGCCTGTGTGGTGAGCACGGCCGTCTTGCCGAGCGCCAGAAAGCGCGCCAGACCCTTGAAAAAGGCGCCGTCTTCGTAGTCGGGCAGCCCGCCCGCACCGAACGATTCGATCACCAGCCCGTCGCAGCTGCGGCAGAGATAGTCGAATATATCGGCGCGCAGGCCGGGGATCATTTTGAGCACGAACACGTTGCGGTCGAGCTTGTGCCAGAACTTCGGTTCGCCCGAGGGACGGGAGCCGCTTACATAGCGCAGCGGCCTGCCGTCGCGCATCACGGCGACAGCGGGGAAATCTATGCTGGAAAAGGCATTGAAGCTGCGGGTGCGCGTCTTTTTTGCACGCGTGCCGAGAATGACGCTGCCGTCGAATACTATCCTCACCCCGTAGGCGGAACTGTCGGCGCAGTATAAAAACGCATCGGAAAGGTTGCGGCGGGCGTCGGTATCGCGCGAGTAGACTGAGCGCTGCGAACCCGTGAGCACCACGGGCTTTGCGCTGTTCTGAATGAGATATGAGAGCGCCGCGGCGGTGTAAGCCATCGTGTCGGTGCCGTGAGTCACGACGAAACCGTCGTAGGCGGCATAGTTGCGCTCGACGATCGAAGCTATTTCAAGCCAGTGCGGAGCATAGACGTTGGTGCTGTCGAGGTTGAAAGGCCGGACGGTCTCCACGTCGCAGGCCTCCGCCACTTCGGGCACGCAGGCGAGCAGTTCGTTAGGGGATATGGCGGGGGCAAGCCCCTCGCTTGTCTCCTTGGAGGCGATGGTGCCGCCCGTGGCTATCATAAGTATCTTTTTTTTCATGCAAGACCTTTGCCCGGTATGCTTTGCGCGCTATATGCGGTCGGGCCATTCAATTATACACCGCCGCCCGCCGCCCGTCAACCTTATGCGGAGCGGGCGGAAAATTTATACGGAAGTAATTGCCAATTTATAAAATGTGTGATAAAATCATATAGGCAAAAAATCACGGGGGTGTTTATGGAGATAAAGGACAGGATAATCGCTCTGCTCATCGATTCCGACAATATTTCGAGCGACTACTTTTCTATAATTTTAGACGAGCTGAGCCAATACGGCAAGGTGACCTACCGCAGGCTTTACGGCGACTTCACCAACCGCAAGGCCAACGGCTGGAAGCAGGCGCTTTTGGACTTTTCAATAGAGCAGATCCAGCAGGTGGCCTTTACCAAGGGCAAGAACGCGACCGATTCCAAGATGATTATCGACGCGATGGACATACTGTATCAGGGCAAGGTGGACTGCTTCTGCCTTGCCACGAGCGACAGCGATTTTACCAACCTTGCCATGCGCTTCCGCAACGACAACATGATAGTCATAGGCGCGGGCGAGAAGAAGACGCCGACCTCGTTCAGGCTGGCGTGCGACAGATTCATACCCATAGACGAACTGCTCGCAGCTTCAGGCAGCAAACAGCAAAAGCCCGCCAAAAAGGCAAAGGGCAAGGCAGCCGAACACACCGCCGAGGACAGCGAGGCTGCAAAGCGGCAGCGGCTGATAACTGCGGCAAAGAACATATTGCAGCAGAACGCGGGGCTGGACGGATGGATGCACTTTGCCGCGTTCATGAACGAGATCTACCGCAAGGAAAACGACTTCAACCCCAAACTTTACGGTTACAGCAACCCCAGCTCGGTATTCAAAAACCTTGAATCGGGCGGCAAAAAGGTGTTTGCGCTGGAACTTGTGGGCGGGGCGGCAAAGATAAAGCTGAACTGATATAACTTTTGACGACGCAAGGTATTGCTATATGAATTCACAGGCGTTTAACCCGTATCTTCCCGAAGGCAAATTTTTCCCCGACGGCGAGCCGCACGTGTTCGGCGACAGGCTGTATGTGTATTGCAGTCAGGATAAATTCGGCTCCGGCAGGTTCTGCGCGGGCGACTACGAGGTGTGGTCTGCACCCTTAAACGACCTTTCGGCATGGAGCTGCAAAAAGACGGCGCTGCCGCGCAAAAACAAATTCAACAAAAGCGGCTTTAAGTGCATGTGGGCGCCCGACTGTACGCGCGGCGCCGACGGCAACTACTACCTTTATTTCTGCTTCGGCTTCGAAAACAGGATATGCGTGGCAAAGAGCGCGATGCCCGACGGCCCGTTCGAGATAATAGGCTGCGTGCGGCACTCCGACGGCAGGCCGTACGGCAAAGCGCGCGGCGACGTGATGTGCTTCGATCCCGCTGTATTCACCGACGACGACGGCGTAACCTACCTCTATTCGGGGTTTTCGCCGTGCGGGCTTATAAAATTCGGACTGAAACTGAAGGGGCTGAAAAACGTGAAGAGCTGCGGCGGGCAGGCGATGAAGCTGAAGGGCGACATGCTCACGATAGACGGCGAGCCGCAGCCGGGCGTGCCGGGGTGCGCAAATTCCGCGGGCACGGGGTTCGAGGGTCATGAATTTTACGAGGCCTCTTCCATGCGCAAGGCGGACGGACGGTATTACTTTATCTATTCCACGATAAACAGCCACGAACTTGCCTACGCCACGGCTAAAACGCCGCTCGGGCCGTTCAGTTACGGCGGCGTGATCGTCTCCAACGGCGACTTCGGCGTGGGGAGAGACCCCGCGACCGCAAAGACATACTGGGGAAACAACCACGGCTCGATGGAGTTCATAGGCGGGCAGGCCTATATCTTCTATCACAGGCAGACCAACAAGAACGAACAGACGAGGCAGGGCTGCGCCGAGAGGATAAACATCGCGCCCGACGGAAAGATCACGCAGGCGGAAATGACGAGCTGCGGGCTGAACGGCGGGCCGCTCGAAGGCAGCGGCACCTATCCCGCCTACATTGCGTGCAACCTAAGGAGCGCCGCGGGCGCGTGCAAGTGCGCCTACGGGCCTGCGCACAGGTGGAGATATTCCGAACACCCCTGCATAACCATGGAGGACGGCAGGCAGTTCATACAGAACATGCGCCGCGGCGGTGTTGCCGTGTTCAGGTACTTCGACGTAAAGAGCCTTGAAAGCGTTTCCGCCACCGTGCGCGGCGGCGAGGGCGCCATAGAGATGTTTGCCGACGGCGCGGACGAGCCGTTTGCAAAGATACCCATACACATGGAGAACGACTGGACGGAATTTTCCGCCGCGTGCTCGCTTTCAGACGGCGTGCATTCGCTGGAGCTGACATACAACGGCGAGGGCGCGTGCGACGTGCTGGACTTCACGCTGAACGCAAAGAAATGAAGAGCATAGCCATAATAATAAACGCCTATTCAAACCTTGCGCACTCGCTGAACCAGTCTTACAGGCTGAAAGAGGAATTCTGCAAGCTGGGGGTAGGCGCCGACATACTAAGAAACGGCGGCCGCGCGCTGATTGACGGCGGCGGAAACGTGGTAAGCCCGCTTACGGGTTACGACTGCTGCGTGTACCTGGATAAGGACAAGTACCTCTCTTCAATGCTGGAGCGCGCGGGCATGCGGCTGTTCAACAGCCATTCCGCCGTTGAGGCGTGCGACGACAAGATGACCACATTCATAGCGCTTGCAGGCAGCGGCATACCCGTGCCCGAGACTATCCCCGCGCCGCTGTGTTACGACGCGGACGCGCACCCCTCCGCCGCCATGCTCGACTTTATAGAACAAAGGCTGGGCTATCCCGTGGTGGTGAAGGAGAGCTACGGTTCGCTTGGCAGGGGCGTGCACCTTGCAAAGGACAGGGCGCAGCTTGAAGCGCTTGCCGAGAGGCTGAAACTCACGCCGCACCTGTTCCAGCAGTTCATGGCAAAGAGCGCGGGACGCGACATACGCGCGATAGTCATAGGCGGCAGGTGCGTGGCGGCGATGGAGCGGAAAAACGACGGCGACTTCCGCTCGAACATAGAGCTGGGCGGAAAGGGCAGCGCAGTGCAACTTTCGGATGAAGTCATGCACATATGCGAACGCGCGGCCGGGCTGCTCGGACTCGACTACTGCGGCATAGACGTGCTGGAAGGCGACGCCCCCGCGCTGTGCGAGGTGAACTCCAACGCCTTTTTCGGAGGGATAGAGCGCGTGACCGGCAAAAATATCGCCGCATTGTATGCGCGGCATATCTGCGACGCCATATATAAACAATGAAAAAAGTATTGCCCCGCGGCATTCAGCCGCGGGGCTTTTTTATGGCTATTTTGAATATAAAACTATGCAAAAATATACATTTTAAGCAGGTCACTGCAAATATAACATTACACAAACTGTTTTGAACTTGTCAGCTTTTGATTTGCCATTCAAATTCCACCTCATTAACGTACTTGTCAAGTAATAACGTACCGGCTGAATATATTTATGTTATGGCTAACATAACGAAATTCAAAGAGCGTTTTACAGAATGCCTGAAATATTCGGGCGTAAAGCAGAGCAGGCTTGCCGCGGCGGCTAACGTTACAAAGCAGTTCATAACCGACTATAAATACGGACGGAGCGTACCTTCGACAGACACACTGTGCCTTATCTGCAAATTTTCGGGCGTTTCTGCGGACTACCTGCTCGGGCTGAGCGATTACAAATAAAATTTTACTGATATATCTGAGTACAATTTCGGCGAAGCGGCGATTAAAAACGCCGAAACACACGGTTAAAAGGGCGATTTGCGGGCAAAAACTTATGCGGAGGTAAAGATATGAACCCTTTCAAAGAGAGGAGCAGATCGCTCGACAACAACTTTATACCGCTGAAAAAGATGTACCCGAAGAGCTACAACAAGGACAAGACCTCGCCCTATTCGAAGACGAGGGTCATCCTCATGAACGGCACGGAGTTCGAATCGGCGTGGTTCATGCATCAGTTTGCCCGCCACTGCGACATACCCGAAATAAAGCAGGCGCTTGCCGTGGTGCGCAGGCAGGAACAGCAGCAGCAAAAGAGGATAAGCTGCCTTAAACCGATAAACGAAAGCATTCTTGAAACGACGATAGCTTACGAGCAGCTGGCGATCGACCTTACAGCCTGCCTTGCAAAGCACGAAAAGGACGAAAACAATATCAAGGCGCTGAACTTTGCGCTTTTGGAGGACTTTGACCACCTCTACCGCTACGCAAACCTTTTGAAGATGGACAAGGGCACAGACGCGGACATGCTGGTGGGCAGGTGCACCGAGATAATGCCCGGCCGCCCCACCGTTGCCGAGCACCGCTATCCCGCCGACGAGCTGAAGCCGCACATAGACTGCGCCACCGCCGACCTTTACAGCAAACTTGCGGTGAACACTATAACCGCAGCCGAACAGCAGACGATGAATTATTACATGAACATCGCTCAGTGGTACAAAAACGACCTCGGCCGCAGGCTGTATGCGGAAATCGGCATGATAGAAGAGGCGCACGTAACGCAGTACGAGAGTCTGAAAGACCCCAACGCCACCTGGCTGGAGATGTGGCTGTTGCACGAATACACCGAGTGCTGGCTGTATTATTCGGGCTTCGAGGACGAGAGCGACGCCAACTTAAAGCGCATATGGGGCGAGCACTTCCGCATGGAGGTATGCCACCTGAAACTTGCCGCCGCCATGCTGAAAAAGTACGAACACAAGTCATTCGAACAGGTGCTCGGGTGCGACGGAGAGTTCCCCGAGCTGCTCAAGCTCGGTTCGAATAAGGAATATATACGCAAAGTGCTGCGCGACACTGTTACCCTTACCATGAAGGACGAGGGATATTCCGAGCTGAACAAACTGCCGGACGACTACCGCTATTTCGGCTTCCAGAAGGAATTTTTGCAGGACGGCGCCAAGTCGCCTTCACACCTCGTAATAGAAAAGGCGATAAAGACATGGGGCAGCGACTACCGCTATCAGGACAGCGAACACCCCGTGAAGAGCCTGCGCGACCGCGGGCGCGACAACGTGGACGTGGGCAGAGTTAAAAATCAAGGTTGACAAATGACCTCCCGTAACTTATAATAATGTTACGGGAGGTATGCATGAACAAAAAACACGAGCGGACAAAGTTTATATTAAAGATAATCGGCCCGATAGTGATAGCCGCCGGGTTGGCATGCGCCGTCACAGGATTTACAGATATGATCATCTCCACAAACGAAGGCGACATGCCGCAACTGTTCTGGCTGATGATAATCGGCCTGCCCGCGCTGGGCATAGGCGGCATGATCACCCTGACTGCATTTCGCCGCGAAATAACGAGTTATGTAAAAAACGAGGCGGTACCGGTGATAAACGAGACCGGTGAGGAGATAGCGCCTGCCGTCAGTGCGATCGCGAGCGCAGCGCGGGCAAACAACGAAGACGCCTGCCCCTTCTGCGGACAGCCGAACGACGACGGCGCAGAATTCTGCCGCCACTGCGGCAAGCCGCTGTACGTGACCTGCCCCGCATGCGGCAGGAATGTAAGGGCGGGCGCATTCTGCGATAAGTGCGGCGCAAAACTCAGCAGTGAACAGTGACGGCAGAACAGCCGACGACCGCGTGCGCATTTTGCGCCGCGGATTTTTAATTCAGGCATTCGGCAGCCAGCTTTAAGCCGAGCCTGAGCCCTATTTTGAAATAAATTTCCCCCTCCTCTGCCACAAGCCCGTCATAGGCAAGGCAAAATTCATCGAGTTGTTTGCGCGACCCTTCCCCGAGAGCGCCCGAAAGTACGGCGGAAAGCTCACTCAAACGCATGAGCAGCCTGTCGCGTTCGCACGTTGTATGGAAACCGTAATCTTCAGCCAACACCCATTCGAATAGTTGATCGATTGCAGACTTTTTCATAGATTGCTCCTACGCATATTTTTATTCCGTAATACATTATATCGAAGACAAATGTATTCAGTCAAGTATTTTGAAGACATTTGTGATAATGTTGAATCATGGAAATATTTGCTGAACGGTTGAAGGAGCTGCGGGCGGGCAAAGAACTGTCGCAGCGGGAGCTGGCAAAAGCTACCGGGCTAACGCAATCCGCCATAAACCTGTGGGAAAATGCCAAACGGGTGCCCAACGGCACAGCCATAGTTACCCTTGCTAAATTCTTCGGAGTTACCGCAGACTATCTGCTCGGGCTTGAGGACTGAAATCTGGCGGCATAACCATGGAAATATTTGCTGAACGACTTAAAGAGCTGCGAGAAGAAAAAGGACTTACCCAACGCGAGCTTTCAAGGCAAACCGGGATACCGCGCAGCTCTATAACATTTTGGGAGAAGGCGCTTCGCGTGCCCTCCGCCACGGCAGTGATAACATTTGCTAAATTCTTCGGAGTTACCGCAGACTATCTGCTCGGACTTGAGGACTGAGTAAAGTTGAAAACTTAAAAATCAAGCGAAAGCCGCCGCGGCAATGCCGCGGCGGCTTTGTTATGCGACGAAGATCAGAGTTTTTCGTGAATGGTTCTCGAGATCACGTCGTCCTGCTGCTCTTTGGTGAGCTTATTGAAGTTTACCGCATAGCCAGACACCCTTACGGTGAGCTGGGGATACTTTTCGGGATGCGCCTGGGCGTCGAGCAAAGTATCGCGGTTGAATACGTTTACGTTGAGGTGATGACCGCCGTCTTCGACATAGCCGTCGATCATGTTTACGAGGTTGTCTACCCTTTCAGACTTATCTGCCATGATTGTTCTCCTTTTCACTTATTTTTGCCGCGGCGCGGCGTCGTTCAGTTTTTGCCGAGCGAGCCGGGCGTCACCGAGAATGTGTTGGATATGCCGTCGCGCGAGTATTCGTAGGGCAGCTTTGCCACCGATTCGAGCGAGGCGAGCGCGCCGTTCTTATCCCTGCCGTGCATGGGATTGGCGCCGGGGGCGAGCGGCTGGCCCGCCCTTCTGCCGTCGGGCGTGTTGCCGGTGTTCTTGCCGTAGACTACGTTGGAAGTTATGGTGAGCACCGACATTGTGGGCACGCTCTGCCTGTAAGTGGTGTGGCTCTTTATCTTGGTCATGAACGTCCTCACCAGCCACACGGCAAGCCGGTCGACGCGGTCGTCGTTGTTGCCGTACTTGGGGTAGTCACCCTCTATTTTGAAGTCGGTGATTATGCCCTCTTCGTTGCGTATGGGATAGACCTTTGCATACTTTATCGCCGAGAGCGAATCGGCCGCGCACGAGAGGCCTGCAACGCCCGTGGCGAAGAACCTGCGCACGTCGGTGTCGTGCAGCGCCATCTCAAGCGCCTCGTAGCAGTACTTATCGTGCATGTAGTGGATGACGTTGAGGGTGTTTACGTACAGCCCCGCGAGCCAGTCCATCATCTGTTCGTACTTTGCCATCACGTCGTCGAAGTCGAGCGGGCCGTCGCCGAGCACGGGCATGAACCTGGGCGAAACCTGAAGGGGTTTGCCCGTGACCCTGTCTTTAAGCAGCTCGTCGGTGCCGCCGTTGAGCGCGTACAGAAGGCACTTTGCAAGATTGGCGCGGGCGCCGAAGAACTGCATGTCCTTGCCGACGCGCATGCAGCTTACGCAGCAGGCGATGCAATAGTCGTCGCCCATTTCGGGGCGCATAAGGTCGTCGTTTTCGTACTGTATCGCCGAGGTCTTGATGGAGATGCCCGCGCAGTACCTTTTGAAGTTTGCGGGCAGCCTTGTCGACCACAGCACCGTGAGGTTGGGTTCGGGCGCGGGGCCGAGGTTTTCGAGCGTGTGCAGCACGCGGAAGGAGTTTTTGGTCACAAGCGTCCTGCCGTCCACGCCCATGCCGCCTATGGATTCGGTCACCCACGTGGGATCGCCCGAGAACAGCTCGTTATATTCCTTGATGCGCATGAACTTTACTATGCGCAGCTTCATTATGAACTGGTCGATTATCTCCTGCGCCTGTTCCTCGGTGATGGCGCCGCGCTTTAAGTCGCGCTCGATATAGATGTCGAGGAAGGTGGAGTTGCGGCCGATCGACATTGCCGCGCCGTTCTGTTCCTTTACCGCGCCGAGGTAGCCGAAATACAGCCACTGCACCGCCTCTTCGGCATTGGCGGCGGGGCGGGTTATGTCCTTGCCGTACGACGCCGCCATCTTTGCAAGGTTTTTGAGCGCCTTAATCTGGTCGGCGAGCTCCTCCCTATCGCGCACCTTGCCGGGCGTCATGTCGCCGTCGATGTTGGCCTTGTCGCGCTCCTTGCAGGCGACGAGATAGTCGGTACCGTAGAGCGCCACGCGGCGGTAGTCGCCCACTATCCTGCCCCTGCCGTAGGTGTCGGGCAGGCCGGTGAGGATGTGCGCGCGGCGGGCAAGGCGCATTTCGGGGGTATATACGTCGTAGACGCCGTCGTTGTGCGTCTTGCGGTACTTTGTGAAGATCTCCTTGATCTCGGGCGCGATCTGGTAGCCGTACATGTTGAGCGCCTGTTCGGCCATCTTTATGCCGCCGAAGGGCTGCAGCGAGCGCTTGAAGGGCTCGTCGGTCTGCAATCCCACTATCTTTTCGAGGTCCTTGTCTATATAGCCGGGGCCGTGCGAGGTGAGCGTGGACACGACTGCCGTGTCCGCCTTGAGCACGCCGCCCGCCTTGCGCTCCTCGGCGGAGAGTTCCATGATATCGTTCCACAGCTTCTTCGTTGCCCCGGTAGCGGGTGCAAGGAAGCTGCCGTCGCCCTCGTAAGGGGTGTAGTTGCGTTGAATAAAGTCGCGGACGTTTACCTCGTCGTCGTTCCACCTGCCGGGAACGAAGCCCTCCCATTCGGGGCGCATCTTTTCATTTGCCATCTCTGTGCTCCTGTAATTTATATTCTATCCAGATTTCAAGTATTTCCTGCGGCTGATAGCCGTGCGCTTCTGCAAACGGCACGCCGCCTTCGACGAGGAAGAGCGAAGGGACCGAGGCGACGTTCCAGCGCCCGATAAGTTCGCCCGCCTCCTCTGCATCGAAGTAGTAAAAGGGTATGCCTGCCTTGTTTGCCGCCTCCCTTGCAGACGGCATCAGCTGATGACAGCCGGCGCACGCCGAACCGCCTATTTCGACGAGGCACACGCCGGGATCTGAAAATATTTTTTGCATATTACTTACCTTTAATGCCGTTGAACGGCACATATGTGCGGGGCAAATACAAATTTTCAGTTTGCCCCGAGTATGGATTCAGCAAGTTTTACCGAACTTTTCTCCGGCGGCTTTACGCCCGCGAGGGGATATGGTATGCCGAGGTTTTTATACTTTACCTCGCCCATGGTGTGGTAGGGCAGCACCTCTACCCTGCGCACCGTTTCAAGCGTGTCGATAAAGGCGCGGGTACGTTCGAGGTATTGCTCGCCGTCGGTTATGCCGGGGACGAGCACCTGCCTTATCCATATATCCTTGCCGTTATCCGAAAGGTACCTTGCAAACGCCAGCTCGTTTTCGTTGCCCGCGCCGGTGAGCTGCCTGCACCCCTCGCTGTCTATGTGCTTGATGTCGAGGAGGAACAGGTCGGCATATTCCAGCAGTTTTGCGTGCTTTTGCAGGCTCTTTTCGCTTGCGGGGTCGAAGGTGATTCCCGACGTGTCGACGGCGGTATGCACGCCGTTCGCTTTCAGCAGGCAAAAAAGTTCGGTAACGAAGTCGATCTGCAGCAGCGGTTCGCCGCCCGATACGGTCACCCCGCCGCCACCGCGCCAGTAGTTTTTGTAACGCAGCGCGCCCCTTGCCACCTCTTCGGCGGAATATTCGCTGCCGCCGCGCACGTCCCAGCTGTCGGGATTGTGGCAGTATTTGCACCTGAGCGGACAGCCCTGCATGAATATCACATAGCGTATCCCCGGGCCGTCGACCGTGCCGAAACTTTCGAAGGAATGGATTCTTCCCTGCATACCTCTCCTCAAACGGCAAAATTAAGGTCAAAAAAAGGGCAAGCCGATACCTTGCGGTATGGAAGACTGCCCAGACGAACGACAAAACCTGCGGCGCGCCGTTCCATGCGGTGATTCCGCTATTCGTCAGTTGCGGCGCGCTTTGACTTTACGCATTGATTATATCAACAGTTTGCGCATAAGTCAAGGATTTTACCGATATTTTGTTTTGTAAATTTTTTACAACCACAATATATTGTATATGTGCACTTTATGTATACTATTGTAATTTCCTCATGCCGCACAGCTTTCCGCCCGCGGCGAAGCGGCGCAGAAAATCGGCGAGCAGCCCGTTGTTGCGGCGGGCGGAGGCGCCCCTCCACATCAGGGAAAAACAGTGGTCGTCGCTCGGGCCGGTTGCACAGAACACCTCGGCGGGCACGCCGCTTTTTTCGAGCGCGGGCAGCAAAGACTCCGTCTGCCCGCGGCACAGCGTGTCGCGGCGGGAACAGGTCACGAAGGACTGCGGAAAGCGCGGCGTGACGAGCCGCGGGATGTCGAGAAGTTCGCGCCATTCGTAAGTTCCCTCCTCTTCGTGCGGTATGCCCGTTACATCGCGGAAGACATATTTGCCCAGCCTGAATATCATTTTGCTGCGCGCGAGCTTTACCATGTCGTAGACGCCGCAGTTGAGCAGCATCGCGCCG
The DNA here is from genome assembly GCA_018711385.1 of Candidatus Coproplasma avistercoris. Taxonomy (GTDB): domain Bacteria; phylum Bacillota; class Clostridia; order Christensenellales; family Borkfalkiaceae; genus Coproplasma; species Coproplasma avistercoris. The sequence continues at coordinate 5,286 of DVIK01000007.1, read as the reverse complement.
AACTTTATACAAGGCGACGCGCCGAGGCGGGACTGCAGCTCCCCGTTATCCGCAATGCATGCGAGGGCGGCGGCATAGTACGCGCCCGCGCTGTCGCCGCCGCAAATCACCCTCGAAAGATCGAAGCCGTACTTTGCGGCATTGCCTTGCACCCAGCCGAGGGCGGCGCACAGCTGAACGTGCTGGGCGGGAAACCTGTATCGCGGCGCCGGCCCGTAGTTTACGTTGACCACCGCGTAGCCGAGAGCGGCGAACCACCTTGCAAGCGCGGCGCGGCAGTGCTTGTCGCCCGCTTCGAACCCGCCGCCGTGGATATAGAAGATCACGGGCAGGCTGCCCGTTCCGCGCAGGCGGCAGACGTCGAGGCGGCAGGCCGCGCCGTCCGAAGGATCGTACACTACGTCGCGGACGATATCGAAGTCGAGGTCTTCAAACCTCGTCTCACGGCGGCAGTTCTGCCTGCGGTAATAGATCTTATCTATCGCGTTGAAGAAAAAGGCGTGAAAACTCATGGCATACCCCCCTCTTGAATATTGTATCACTTATCAGGGAGAAAGTAAAACGCATGCCGCGGCAAAATTGCCGCGGCATGCGCCGTTGAATGCATGATATGCTCGGGTCAATCCGCCGTTGCAATGTCCGAACGGAAGGAATATTCGCCCTCTTTGTTGATATCCACCGTGACGCGCTCGCCGGGCAGGATTCTGCCCTCGAGGATCTCGTCGGACAGTCTGTCCTCTATGCGCTTCTGCACCACCCTGCGCATGGGGCGGGCGCCGTACTCCTCGCTGTAACCTTCGTCGAGCAGCTTATCCATCGCGGCGGGAGTTATGGTGAGTTTGATGCTGCGCAGCGAGAGGCGCTTTGCAAGACCCTCTATCATCTTGCCGCAGATCTTGCCCTGCTCTTCGCGCGTGAGCTTGCGGAATATTATTATATCGTCCAGCCTGTTCAGAAATTCGGGCTTGAACTGTTCGCGCAACGCGCCCATGATCGCCTCGCGCATGTCGGTGTAGCCGTCGTTTTCCTCCGAACGGAAGCCGAAGTTGGACATCTTTTTTATCTGCCCCGCGCCGACGTTGGAGGTCATTATGATTATGGTGTTCTTGAAGTTTATCACCCTGCCCTTGCTGTCGGTAAGGCGGCCGTCGTCGAGTATCTGCAGCAGCACGTTGAACACGTCGGGATGGGCCTTTTCGATCTCGTCGAACAGCACCACGCTGTATGGCTTGCGCCTTATCTTTTCGGTGAGCTGGCCGCCCGAGTTTTCGTCGTAGCCGACATATCCCGGGGGCGCGCCGATGAGCTTGGAGACGGTGTGCTTTTCCATATACTCCGACATATCCAGCCTTACCATGAGCTTTTCGTCGCCGAACATGCACTCGGCAAGCGCCTTGGCAAGGTCGGTTTTGCCGACGCCCGTGGGGCCTACGAATATGAAGGAGCCTATCGGCTTGTTGGGTTCGCTTAAGCCCGCCCTTGCGCGGCGTATTGCGCGCGCTACCGCCGAAACGGCCTCGTCCTGGCCGATTATGCGCTTGTGCAGGTTATCTTCGAGGTGCAAGAGCTTTTCGCTCTCCTGCTCGGTGAGTTTGGTTACGGGAACGCCCGTCCAACTGCTTACGATATCGGCAATTTCGTTGGAGCCGATTGAGGGCGCGTTGGTCTGCGTGCCGCCCTTCCAGTCCTTTTTGGCGGCGTTTATCTCCTGCTGAACGGCGTTAATTTCTTCGACGAGCTTCTGCGCCTGCGAATAATTTTCGTCCTTCGCCGCCTTGGTCTTTTCCTGGTTGAGGCGTTTTAGCTTGTCTTCGAGTTCCTTTACCGCCGCAGGCGTATTGTAGCTGTTGAGGCGGGCGCGTGAGGCCGCCTCGTCGATAAGGTCAATGGCCTTGTCGGGAAGGTAACGGTCGGTTATATACCTGTCGGAAAGGGTCGCGGCGGCGATTATCGCCTCGTCGGTTATAACGACTTTATGGTGCGCCTCGTACTTGTCGCGCAGACCGCGCAGAATTTCGACGGTGTCTTCAACCGAAGGTTCGTCGACCTGAACGGGCGTGAAACGGCGCTCTAAGGCGGCGTCCTTTTCGATATATTTGCGGTACTCCTCTAAGGTGGTCGCGCCTATCGTCTGCAATTCGCCGCGGGCGAGCATGGGTTTTAAAATGTTCGCCGCGTCCATGTTGCCCTCGCTGGTGGAACCCGCGCCGACGAGCTGGTGAATTTCGTCGATGAAGAGAATGACGTTGCCGTTGGTTTTAATCTGGTTTATGGCGTTTTTGAGCCTCTCTTCAAAGTCGCCGCGGTATTTTGAACCCGCGACCATGCTCGCAAGGTCGAGCGAGAACACGATTTTGTTCTTGAGAAGGTCGGGAACCTGGTTGTTTACTATGGCCTGCGCAAGCCCCTCTACCACCGCCGATTTGCCGACGCCCGGCTCGCCTATGAGCACGGGGTTGTTTTTGGTGCGGCGGGAGAGAACCTGAATTATCTTGTCTATCTCCTTCTTGCGGCCGATGACGGGGTCAATCTTGCCCTCGCGCGCCTTTTGTGTGAGGTTTGTGCCGTATTTTTCAATCTCTCCGCCGAGAGATTCGGCCTTGTTCTGCCCGCGCTGGGTCTGGCGGGGCTTTTCGCCCGAGCCGAACACCGAAAAGAACTGGGCGAAGGGATTGCTCTCCTCCACGCCCTCATCGTCGTCATTGAGCCCTTCATGGAGCACGACTTCCAGCTTGGCGGCGAGGCGGGTAACGTTTACGCCGAGCGCCTCGAAAATTTTAACGGCGAGGCAGGAGGGCTCGCTCATAACGGCGTAGAGCATGTGCTCGGTGCCGGCGAGCGCGTCGTCGCCGCCCATGCGCACGGCTATTTCAACCGCCTGCATAAGCATGTGCTTGGTGCGCGGCGTAAATCCTTTGATGTTGGAATTCTGGTCAATCGAACGGGCGAAGTAGGCGCGGAACGCGGGCTCCTCCACGCCGCACATTTCCATCACCTTGCACGCCGTGCAGTCGGGAGTGTTGAGCATGGCGAAAACTATGTGTTCGCTGCCAATATAGCTGCTGCCGTAGAGCTCTGCGGCGCTTTCGGCCTTTTCGATTACTTCAAGGAGATTGGACGTAAATTTTCCGTAGTCTTCCACTTGATTTTTCCTCCTTATTTTACAGTGTTTTTATATAAAAATAAAGCGTTGGTTGCGGCATATGTGCCGCCATTTTGAAAAATTGCAAATTATTATAAATTGATTTTTTGTGCCGGTAATTAAATTATATTAAAAAACAAATTACTGTTTGCCGTCCTTTGCAAGGCGCCTCAGATGCTCCGAAACGTATTCGGCGCGGTATGTGTCGCGCTCGTTCGCGGAGAGGGCGCGCCCCGCCGCCTTGTTTATGTTATAAGGCTGCATGCGCACCACCAAATCGTCGATTTCGGTGACGTCGTCCACGGGGATATAGCCGAGGCATGCGCCGAGTTTTATGTCGGCGGCGAGCGATGCGAGTTCGCCCGAGGCGAGAGAAGCGCAGTTGGTGGCAACGCCGTACGCGCGCAGGCACTTATCCTTTACGGAGAGCTTTACAGAGCCGCTTTTGAGCTTTTCCCTGTCGGCATTTTCGAGCGCGCATATCTTGCGCGCGACTTCGTCTACCTGTGAGATAATCTCGTCCTCCGAAACGCCCAGGGTCACCTCGTTGCTGACCTGGTACATATACCCCTCGGCGTCGCTGCCCTCGCCGTACACGCCGCGCACGGTGAGCCCGAGGCGGGATATGGAACGCACCACCTCGCGCATGTTGCCGTTTATGGTGAGCGCGGGCAGAAAGAGCATTACAGAAGCCCTGAGCCCCGTGCCGAGGTTGGTGGGGCAGGCGGTTAAATAGCCGAGCTGTTCGTCGTAGGCAAACTTTATCGACCTGCCTATCTTGCTGTCTATTTTGGAGAGTTTGTCGTACGCGCTTTTCAGCCGCAGCCCCTTTATTATGCACTGTTCGCGCAGGTGGTCCTCCTCGTTTATCATAACGGAGATGCTCCTGTCGTCGTTAATGAGTGCGGCGGCAAGGCGCTTGCGGGCAATCAGGTCGGGACTTATGAGGTGGTTTTCCTTTAAGGAATTTGCCTCCCAGTCGGTTATGGCGTCCATATAGTAGAGCTTGAAGTCGTCGAGACGGTTGAGCCCCGAAGATACCAGCCTTATTATCTCTTTCGCCTGTTTTTCGTCCTTTAAGTGCGAGGGGAAGGGATAGCCTTCGAGATTGCGCGCAAGGCGTATGCGGGTGGAAACGAGGGTGCCGTCGTTTATGTTACTCATTGCTCCCCTCCCCGCTCTCGGCGATTTTTTTCCTCACTTCGGATATTCGCGAATTTATAAGCTCCGCGTCGGAATACCTGCGCTCGCGCACGGCCTTTTCGAGGTCCTCCTGCAGGCGCGAAAGTTTGCGCGTCAAATCCTGCTCGCGCACGTCCTGTCCGACCTTGCCGACGTGGACGACTTTGCCCTGTATGCGCTCTATGTACGGCATAAGCTCGTCCTTGAACACGTCGTAGCACGAAGCGCAGCCCAGAAGTCCCGTGCGCTCGAAATCGGAATACGAGGTGCCGCATACGGGGCAGGTGCGCGCGCGCCTGCGCGTGGACTGGCCGAAGAGCCCCGCGAGAATATCGTTATTTACAGACGAGCTGAACGCGCCGAACATCTCGGCATAACAGTTCTGGCAGAGATGATAGCCGAACTTTTCGCCGTTTATCGTCTCTTCGTAGATAACGGTCGCCTGATTTTTTTTACAGCGCTGACAGAGCATGTTTTCTCCTTTGCGCAACTCCCTTCGGCGCCTTCGGCGCGCGGCAACGGATATAATTGCACACTATAATTATAATACCGTTTTTATATATGTAAACACAAAGTTTTGGCGCAGGCTGCAAATTTTTGTGATTTTTTATGCGTGATTAGCCCCGAGGGAAGTTAAAGCAAACTTTAATAAGGCGGGAACGCGGCGCGCGCGGCGGTTTACAAAAATTTTACCCGCTTATGCGGGTTTTTCGCTCGCAAAATATTGATTAAACGGATTTTTTGTGTTATAATCGCTTTCGTGAAGATATGCGGGAAACACCCGCCGCGAATTTTTTAACGGAGGAACACACAATGCAATATTCAAAAGACGTTGAAAATATGATTTGCGTTGCCAAGGGCGTGTCGGGCAGATTTGAACACGGCCCCGCCCCCATTCCCGAAGAAGGACAGTGGATTCAGGCAAAGGAAATCAAGGATATCAAAGGTCTTACCCACGGCGT
>DVIK01000083.1 GCA_018711385.1 Candidatus Coproplasma avistercoris | reverse complement strand
GCGCGGCGCCCGCCCGTTACTCTGTAATTGAAAATATTTCCTGTGCTTATTTAAGGCACAGCCCGTTCTCGTCGGCGTCGAGCGTGAGCTTGCTGCCCGATTCGGGGTCGTTCATTATGATATACTTTGCTATCGGCGTTTCGGCGTATTTCTGTATGAACCGCTTCAGCGGCCGTGCGCCGTAGACGTTGTCGTAGCCGTTGTCCGCGATATATCCGCGCGCCTTTTCGGTCACTTCCAGGTCCAGCCCCTCGGCTTTCAGCCTTGCGGCGAGGCGGCCCAGCTGAATATCCACGATGCCGCCGATATTTTCGCGCGTGAGCGGGCGGAACATGATTATCTCGTCCAGCCTGTTCAGAAATTCGGGGCGGAAGGACTGTCTGAGTATGGCATATACCCTGTCCTGTGCCGCTTTGGATATCTCGCCGCCCTCGATGCCCTCGATTATGTCGTTTGCGCCGAGGTTGGAGGTGAGTATGATGATGGTGTTCTTGAAGTCCACCGTGCGCCCCTGCGAGTCGGTTATCCTGCCGTCGTCGAGTATCTGCAAAAGGATGTTGAACACGTCGGGGTGCGCCTTTTCGATCTCGTCGAAGAGCACTATGGAGTAGGGTTTCCTGCGCACTGCCTCGGTTAGCGTGCCGCCCTCTTCATAGCCCACATATCCCGGGGGCGCGCCCACGAGCCTGCTCACCGAGAACTTCTCCATGTATTCCGACATGTCTATGCGCACGATGTTCTTTTCGTCGTCGAACAGGTTTTCGGCGAGCGCCTTGGCAAGTTCGGTCTTGCCCACGCCCGTCGGGCCGAGGAAGAGGAAGGAGCCTATCGGCCTGTTGGGGTCGGATATGCCCGCGCGCGAACGCAGTATTGCCTCGGAGACCTTGGTCACCGCCTCGTCCTGGCCGACTACCCTTTTGTGCAGGTCTTCGGGCAGGTGCAGTATCTTTTCGCGCTCGCCCTCTTTAAGGCGCGCCACGGGTATGCCCGTCCAGCGCGAGATTATCTGGTTTATCTGCTCCTCGGTCACCTCGTCCTGCAACAGGTCGCCCTTGCGCTTGGCGTTCTGCGTCTTTGCGTCCTCCAGCTTCCTTTCAAGCGCGGGCAGTTCGCCGTACCTCAGCCTTGCCGCGCGCTCCAGGTCGCCGCTGTTCGTGGCGGAATCTATCTCCGCTTTCAGGCTGTCGACTCTCTCTTTGAGCTCCTTTTCCGCCTGTATGGCCTGCTTTTCGTCCTGCCACTTGGCCTTCATCTCGTCGAAGCGCGACTTGTATTCGGCAAGCTCCTTCTTCAAAGCCTCCAGCCTTGCGGCGGAGATGTTGTCCTTCTCCTTGGAAAGCGCCTTCTCCTCGACTTCCAGCTGCAATATCCTGCGGTTCAGATCGTCCATGTCGGAGGGCATGGAGTCTATCTCCGTGCGTATCATCGCGGCGGCCTCGTCCACGAGGTCTATGGCCTTGTCGGGCAGGAAGCGGTCGGTGATGTAGCGGTTGGAGAGGGTAGCCGCCGCCACGAGCGCGTCGTCGTGTATGCGCACGCCGTGGAATATCTCGAAGCGCTCTTTCAGCCCGCGCAGTATGGATATGGTGTCCTCAACCGTGGGTTCGCCCACCATCACGGGCTGGAAACGCCGTGCGAGAGCCGCGTCCTTTTCGATGTATTTGCGGTATTCGTCAAGCGTGGTCGCGCCTATGCAGTGCAGTTCGCCGCGCGCCAGCATGGGTTTTAACAGGTTGCCGGCGTCCATCGCGCCGTCCGCCTTGCCCGCGCCCACCACGGTGTGCAGTTCGTCGATGAACAGCAGTATCCTGCCCTCGGACTTTGTGACCTCCTGCAACACGGCTTTAAGGCGCTCTTCAAATTCGCCGCGGTACTTGGCGCCCGCTATCAGCGCGCCCATATCCAGCGAAAACAGCGTCTTGTCTTTCAGCCCTTCGGGCACGTCGCCCTTCACTATGCGCTGGGCAAGCCCCTCGGCTATCGCCGTTTTGCCCACGCCCGGCTCGCCTATCAGCACGGGGTTGTTCTTGGTCTTGCGCGAAAGTATGCGTATTACGTTCCTTATCTCCTCGTCCCTGCCTATCACCGGCTCCAGCTTATGCTTTCTGGCGGCGGCGGTCAGGTCGGTGCCGTACTTTTCCAGCGCCTCGTAGGTGTCTTCGGGGTTGTCGGTCTTTACGTTTGTGTTGCCGCGCACCTCCTTCAGCCCCTGCAAAAATTCGTTCCTGTTCACGCCGAAGCGTGCAAACAGTTTCGCGCAGGCGGGGTCGTTCTCGTCGAGCAGGGCAAGGAAGAGGTGCTCCACCGAGATGTAGTCGTCCTTCATGTTGCCCGCCGTCTTTTCGGCGTTGTTGAATATGCGGTTGGCCGCCGGCGAGAGGAACACGCTGCCGTGCGAAGAGCTCTTCGGCAGCTTTTCTATCTCCTCCAGCGCAGCGCTCTTAAGCCCTGCGGAATCGGTGCCGCGGCGGGAGAGTATGCGGTATATTATGCCGTCTTCGCCGAGCAGCGAGTGCAGTATGTGCACGGGCATTATTTCGGTGTTGCCGTATTCTTCCGCCAGCTTTTCGCAGTTGTTTATGGCCTGTATGCTGTTCTGTGTAAAGCGGTTGCTGTTCATAATCATGCCTCCTTGTGGGGGAATTGCCGCGCCGTGCGCGGCCCGCACCTCGGGTATCGCCCCTAATTGTGCGTAAAATCTTTTTACGCTTATTTTATAACGCAGTTTGCCCGCCGTTAAACAGGGTATTTTACGGCCGCAGGGCGCTATTTTACAAGATTATTACATCTTTGTGCAGAGTTTCATACATCGTGTAATTATAATTTATGGAAAAGGCAGAAAAGGGAGGGGACGCATGATAGTTATAAGCGGCCTGAAAAAGATATACGGTTCGGGGCGGACGCAGACGGCGGCGCTCGACGGGGTAAGCCTCGCGCTGCCCGACAGGGGCATGGTGTTCGTGCTCGGCAAATCGGGCTGCGGCAAGACAACCCTGCTGAACATGCTCGGCGCGATGGACACCTTCGAAGGCGGCGAAATAACGGTGGACGGCAGGGCGCTTTCAGGCCTTACGCGCAGGGAGCGCGACGCCTACCGCAACACTTATGTCGGCTTCGTGTTTCAGGAATACAACCTCATCGAGGACTTCACAGTGGGGCAGAACATAGCCGTTGCGCAGGAATTGCAACGCAAAAAGCCGGACGGGGCGCAGATCTCCGCCCTGCTCGAAAGACTGGAAATCGGCGGGCTGGAGGAACGCAGAATAACCGAACTTTCGGGCGGGCAGCGCCAGCGCGTGGCCATTGTCCGCGCCCTTATAAAGCAGCCGCGCCTGCTGCTTTGCGACGAGCCCACGGGCGCGCTCGACAGCGCCTCTGGCGAGAGCCTGATGCGGCTGCTTAAATCAGTATCCGGACAGAGGTTGGTGGTGGTAGTCACGCACGACAGGGACTTCGCCGCCCGCTTCGGCGACAGGGTGATAGAGCTCAAAGACGGCAAAGTGGTGGCCGACAGCGCCCCTCTGCAGCCCGCGCCGCCGCGCAGCGGGCTCGCCCTCACCTATGCAAAGCTCGGCTTCCGCAGCGCCGTGCGCATGGGCGTGCGCACGGCGGTAAAAAGGCCTGTGCGGCTCGCGCTGTCGGTTTTGCTGCTCGCGCTCGCCACGTTCGTGCTCGGCGTTGCGGTAGTCATGGCTTCGTTCGATTACGGCACGGCCGTTGCGCGTACCATACTCCGCACGGGCAGGCAGTACAACTCCGTCACGGCCGGTTACCTCTTTGCCGACGGCGGCGAACTTGAAATGAATGCCGACGACGCGCTTGCCGACGAGTTTTCCGGAATGTATTCGTTGCCCGTGCTCCCCGCGGTATATACGGAGAGCGCCACGGGCTACTCTTACAGCGTACTCAGCTTCAAAGGCTCCGTCTTCGGACGGGAGAACAGCGTGCGCGACCACCTTGACTTCGACAACGACATGTTCTTCAACTGCTATATCCCGCTCGGCGAGGGCGCGGCGGAGCAGTTCGGCTTCACGCTGGAAGGCAGCCTGCCCGAGGGCGACGAAATAGTTATAACGCGCTACAACAGCCGCGCGTTCGAAACTTACGGCCTGAACGAGGGCGGCGCGCAGACGCGGATATGCGGCCCCGCCGACCTGATCGGAAAAAAGATCGCGGTGGGCAGGGAAACGAGCGACGGCGCCTTTACGGCTGACGGCGAACTCACCGTCAGCGGCGTTATAACTTCGCTTGACATCCCCGACGCGCAGCTGAACAAAAAGTACGTTTCCGCCGCCCGCAACAGAAAAGATCCCGAAATATATGCCGATCAATTCAACTTTCTGCGGGACGAGGGCATAGCAAACGCCTGCTTCGTCTCCCCCGAAAAATTCGCCTCGCTCGCCGCGGCAAACGCCGACCTCACGACAACTACCGGGCTTGTGCGCGCGGGTGCGGAGCTTACGGAAGGCGAGCCGGACTTCGGCGACGAGTATAAAAAATACGTCGGCGATACCACGCCAACGGGTCTCATGAACTTCTACTGCACGGAACTTGCCATAGTCACGCCCGGGCAGTCGGCGGTGCCTATGCACGCCGAATACTTCGGCGGAACGGCGCCCGCAAGCGGCGAAGCCGCGCTCGGCTTGTTCGAGCTGTTCTCGCTCGTAAACGACGCGGATATCCCCCTTTCGGCGGAGGACGCGGCGCAATGGGGCACGGAAACGCTCGGCGGATATATCGATGAGTACTTCTACGGCGAGGATAACCTGCTCGCCGCGGCGGAGCGGCTGGGCTTTTCGGGCGAGGACGCTGAGAGGGAGGCTGAGTTCTTTTATGGAGAGCTGCGCGAAGGGCGTTACTGTTACAGGAATTCCGAAGGCGAGCTTATTGAGTACGCGCGCGAGTGCTACTCCGCCGTAGCGCCCGTAATAGAAAAGTATGCCGCCGGCATGCAGGTAAATACGGACAACGGCACAAGTCTGCCCGCGCGGTTTTCGCTGTGCGGCGTCGTGTTTCTCGCCGCGGCGGAGGGAGACTGCGACTACCTGACTTATGTCAGTTATACCGACGGCGGAATAATACAGCTGTGCGAGGCCGACGCCGAGCGCATAACCTGCGGCGCGTTCGGCAACTGTTACGATTTTCTTGTATCGCCCATGCCGTCGGGCGTCGGCGGGGTGCGCGCCATGTTCGACGCGGGCGGCTCAGAGGCGGAGGGCGTGCGCTTTGCCATGTCGGAGTACGAAAGCCTCGCGGTGAATGAATATCTCTCTTCGGCGGTTGCCAACAAGTATATAGCCGCCGGTCTCGGCGGCATAATGGCGCTCCTTTCGCTGCTGATCATATTCAACCTGATAGCAAACGGCGTGGCAATAAGGCAGAAGGACATAGCCGTGCTTCGCAACCTCGGTGCGGGCAGGGCGGAAAACTGCAAGATATTCTATGCCGAAGGCGTGCTGGTGGCAGTTCTCGCCGCGGCGGTGTCGGCTGTGCTTACGGCCGTCGGGCTGTACTTTATCAACCGGCTGTATGCCGCGGGGATCTTCGACTGCCTGGTGTGCGCCGCGTTCGAATGGTGGGTGCCGCTGCTCATCCTCGGCATAGTGCTTGCGGTCACCTTCGGCGTCACGTGGCTGGCGCTCGCCGCAAAACTGCGCAAAAAGTAAACGGCGCTATCGCCCGAAAATTTTGGCGGCCAAAGGTGTTCAGCCGCTTTACTTTATGGAAATACAGTGATATAATGCGTGGCTGTAAATAAATTTTCAGGCGGAACAGGCAGGCAATGAACACCGATCTCACGCAGGGCAAGCCCTTCAAAGTGCTGCTCGTATATATTCTTCCGCTGTTCGGCAGCGCGGTATTCCAGCAGCTGTATACCCTTGCCGACACAATAATAGCCGGCAAGTTCGCGGGTCCCACGGCGCTTACCGCCATAGGCGCCTCAAACTCAATAGTAAATATCCTGATGGCGGTGGCACTCGGCGCAAACGCCGGCTGCGCTGTGCTCGTCTCCCGTCTGTTCGGCGCAAAGAACAACCGCGGCGTCAAGACGGCGGTCTCCACCGGGCTTGTCGCCTTCGCCGCGCTCTCCGTCGTGCTGCTCGCGGCGGGGGTTTTAAGCTGCGAACCGCTGCTCGCCGCGCTCAAGACCCCGCAGGAGGCGCTCCCCGAAAGCGTTACCTACCTCAATATCTACTATTTCGGGCTGCCCTTCCTCATACTGTATAACCTGGGCACGGGCATCTTCTCCGCCCTGGGCGACAGCCGCACGCCCTTTATATTCCTCGTGATATCCTCGGTGAGCAACATCGTGCTCGACCTCGTAATGGTGCGGCCGTGGGGCGTCGCGGGCGTGGCGTGGGCGACGTTCATCGCGCAGGGCGCCTCGTGCATGCTCACCATAGTGTTCGTGCTGCTGCGTTTAAGGAAGATGCCCTCCGAAGGCAGGGCAAAGGTGTTCGTGCCCTCGGTACTAAAGACGCTGCTGCTCCTCGCGCTGCCCGTAATGCTGCAGAACAGCTTCGTCTCGGTGGGCAACCTCGTCATCCAGATACGCATAAACGAGCTGGCGAACGCCCAGGGCATGGGCATCACCGACGGCTTCACCGCGGGCATAAAACTGATAGTGTTCTGCACCACCTGTTTCTGCACCTGCGCCACGGGGCTTACAAACTTCGTCTCGCAGTGCTACGGCGCGGGCAAGTACGAGCGCATAAAGCAGGGCTTCAGGGCGGCGCTCGTCATCTCCACGGCGCTCACCGCGCTGTTCGTGGCCGGCACGCTGATATTTGCAGAACCGCTCGTCGGGCTGTTCATGTCGGCCGAGGGCGACCTGGAACTCGCCGTCCGCAGCGGCGTGCAGTACGTCACCATAGTCGCGCCCTTTTATTTCATAGTCAACGTAAAGGTGGTGGCGGACGACGCGGTGCGCGGCGCGGGCGGCAACCTGGGCTTCACCATCAGCACCTTTTCCGACCTGATACTGCGCGTTGCGCTGGTGTTTATTCTCACGGGTCCGCTCGGGTTTGCGGGCGTGGGCTGGGCGTGGGCGATAGGCTGGACGCTCGGCACCGTTGTGGCGCTGGCTTTTTACTTCAATATCCCCTGCTTAAAGCAGCTGCGCAGGGATAAAAAATCTCACCGCACGCTCGCACACGAATACGGCAACACTACCGAGGCCGAGCACGCCGCAGAATTCGGCGATAATGAGGAGTAAGTCCCTGCGCTCTGACCCTGAATAGCCGGTATAAAAAATCCGCACCCTCAAAAGGTGCGGATTTCAATTTACACGGCAGTATGCCGCAATTATTGCATATTTTTGCCGCAGCGGCAGCCGCCGAGCGGCTTTGAAAATACGTTGCATTCCAGCTCGGGGCATACCTCGTCGGTGAGTTCGTAGCCGCAGGCGGCAAAAAAGTCGGCGGCCTCGCTCGTGGGCAGGGCGTACACGTTCTTTGCGCCCGCCTCTTTCAGCCTCATCTCGGCGGTGCCCAGCAAAAACCTGCCCAGCCCGCGCCTGCGCTTTGCCATTACGACATATATTTCGCGTATGTCTCCCCAGCCGTCCTTGAAGTTCCAGTCGTTGCCCGGTTCGTCCTGCTGGTATATGCAAAAGCCGCAGGGCACGCCGTCCTCTTCTATCATGTCGGCGCGCAGCAATCCCGCAATCAGGTCGGGCAGCACGTATTCGCGCACGAGGTGTTCTGCGTCCTCGTCGCAGCCCAGTTCGTCATAGTAGTCGGCGAACATCTTGCCGAAGATGTCTGCATATCTGTCGTTCAGCGGAAAAACTCTTATCATGCCCTGCTCCTTAATGCGGTATGTAAAAAAAGCGGCGGGTGAAACCCGCCGCAAAAGGTTGCCTTTGAAGTTTACTCGGCGGCGTAAACGGAGACCTGCTTGCCGTCCTTGCCAACCCTTTCGAACTTAACGGTGCCGTCGATGAGCGCGAACAGCGTGTCGTCCTTGCCGAGGCCCACGTTGTTGCCGGGGCGGAACTTTGTGCCGCGCTGCCTTACGAGGATGTTGCCCGCAAGCACGAACTGGCCGTCCGAACGCTTTACGCCCAGGCGCTTGGCCTCGCTGTCTCTGCCGTTGTGGGAAGAGCCGGTACCTTTTTTATGTGCGAATAAATTCAGAAATAACATGGCTTGTTTCCTCCCGTGATTACTCTGCCTTGGCTTCGGCCTTTTCGGCCTTCTTAGCCGTCTTCTTTGCGGGTTTCTTTTCCGCGTCGCCTATCGCAAGCACCTTTACCTCGGTGAAGGGCTGCCTGTGGCCCTGCTTCTTGCGCTCGTTCTTCTTGGCCTTGTACTTGAACACGATGATCTTCTTGGCCTTGCCCTGCGTAAGAACGGTGGCGGTCACTTTTGCGTTTGCGACCTCCGCGCCCAGTTTGATGCCCTCGTCGTCCGCGAGCATCACGACGGGGAATTCCACTACGTCGCCCACGTTCGCGTGCAGCTTTTCCAGCTTCACGGTGTCGCCTTCGCTCACCCTGTACTGCTTGCTGCCGTTTTCAAAAATAGCGTACATTGTTTGTTTGCCTCCTTGGCCGGTCTCGCCGGGATTGCGCGCACACAGTGCTTCGCGGGCGGCCCATTAAAGATTTTGAGCACTTGAAAAAGAGCCCGTCCCGAGCGGCTCGTTGAATAATTTACCACACCCGCGCGCATAAGTCAAGCGATTTGCGCGGGCGAGCGCCATAAATATGCCACAAATCGCGCCTGCCGCGCGGCAAACAGCGTTCAAACGATTGCAAACCGCGCCCCTTTGTGCTAATATACCTTGTGTACGCGGCAAAGCGTGCGCAGGTAAAACTCATGAAAAACGATAACATCTCTCCCGAAGAGTCCGCCCGGGGTGGCGGGAAGAGGGGCATACTCTACCGCCTGGTGCTTAAGATCTGCCGCGGAAACGAGCGGCTTGCCGAGATCCTGCGCTTCTGCATAGTCGGCGGCGTGGCAACGGTGGTGGACTTCGTGGCGATGGGCATAACGCTCTATTGCTTCGATCCCTCGCTCTACCCCAATTTTTTCAACGTGTTCTACGGCGGCGGCACGCCATCGGTGCTCGCCTCGTGCGTGGGCACGGGCGTGGGCTTTTTAGCGGGGCTGGCGGTAAACTACATACTCTCCGTGCTGTTCGTGTTCGACGAAAAGGGCAATTCTAAAACGCTCTCGGGCTTTGTCGTGTTCGCGCTTTTAAGCGCGGGCGGGCTTGCCATAAACGTGCTCGGCATGTATCTGTTCGTCGACCTCGCGCACTGGAACGAGTGGCTGATAAAGATACTGCTCACGCTCGTCGTGCTCGTCTATAACTATGTCACGCGCAAGCTCATCATCTTCCGCAAGCGCCCGCAAAGGGGCGGCGAAGAGGGGGACGGGCCCGCCGACGGGGCGAAGGACTGAGATCTGCATAGCTTTTCCGCCCGCGGGGCATACTTAAACGGGAGGTAAGTCATGCAAAAAACCAAGAGCGACAAGGAGATCCTTGCAGAGGTCTACCGCAACGCCCAGCTCGCGCTGCAATCCATATCCGACATTCTGCCCGAAATAGAGGACGGCGCGGTGCGCGAAGAGGTGCTGCGCGAACACGAGGAGTACGAAAAGATAAGCGGCAGGGCGGCGCAGCTTGCGCGCCTGCGCGGCGTGCGCCTCAAAGAGCCCAACCCCGTGAAAAAGGCGATGATGTGGTCGGCGATAAAGATGAACACCGCGACGGACGGTTCGGGGCAGCACATTGCCGAGCTGATGATCCGCGGCACGGTCACTGGCATAACGTCATTGAAGACCACACTCACCGACGGTTCGCCAAACATGGACGGCGAAGTGCGCGAACTGCTGGTAAAACTCATCGAGCTGGAAGAGGGGTTTGAGGAGCAGCTCAAAAACTATCTGTAAAAGGCGGCGCAAGCCGTCTTTATTTTATGTGCGCAGTCTTGCAAAGGGCGGTGTTTTGTGGTAAAATCATTGACGTAATACATTTACAAGGCAGTGTCGATGATGGATGAAGAAAAAGCTGAAAACGGCGATTGCCCGCATGATATGCGGCAAACAACGCCCTTTTACATGCGTTCAAAGTTAATGGGCGGGCTGTTTGCCGCGGCGGTATGCCTGTTGGCGGCGCTTATTTGCATAACCATAGTTTCAAAGTGTTCGCCGCTGTATGCCTTTCACGACGGCAACGACGTCAACTGGTTTTTAACGATGGGCAGGGGCATGGCGCAGGGCAAGGTGCCCTATAAGGATCTGTTCGAGCAGAAGGGCGTGCTCTTGTACATGCTGTTCGCGCTCAACTACCTGATATGCGGCAACTCGCTGTATTTTATATGGATAGTCGAGGTGCTGTGCGGTGCCGCGTTTCTGTTCGCAGGCTATAAGACATTCCGGCTCTTCCTCGGTTACCGCACGTCGGTGTGCGCCGTGTTCCCGCTGGCGCTCGTAACGTTTACCTGCCGCGCGTTCTGGTGCGGAGGGGGCGAGGCGGAGGAATATTTCCTGGCCGCGTTTGCCTTCGGCGTATACGTGTTTTTAAGGAGCGGCGTCCGCGGCAAATGCGTGACGCTTGCCGAAGCGGCCGTCTGCGGCGCGCTCTCCGGGCTGATATTCTGGGTAAAATATTCCATGCTGGCGTTCTTTCTTGCGCTGGCGGCGTGCGTATTCATCGAGTGCTGCATGCAGAAGAAGGCGGGCAGGGGCTTTGCATGCGCGGGAGTATTTATAGCGACGTTTGCCGCCGTGAGCATACCGTTTCTTGCATATCTTGCGGCAAATGACGCTCTCGGCGACATGTGGCGGGTATATATCGGCATCAATCTGTTCGGATATGCGGGCGGGGGCTCGCTCCTCACGAACATAGTCGACCTGCTCGGCGCCTTCGGCGAGGCCTTTCTCAATCCCGTAATGTACGCGCTCGCCGTGTGCGGGGCGGTATGGCTGTGCAGAAAGTGCAAAATATCCGTCCGCATGAAGGTCTGCTATATCGTCATAATGTGCTTCACGTTCGTCGTTCAGTGCCTCGTCATGGGCAACATCGGGTATTACCATCTCGTAATGACGGCGTTCGTGCCGCTCGGCATAGTCGGGGCAAGGTGGAGTATCTGCGGCATATGTGCGGGTATATGCGCCCTCTTCAACGGCCGCAGGCACCGCGGCGAGCCGATAGAGCGTCGGTTTGAAAGCGCATTTAAGGGCGCGCGGGAGCATATGGACGGGCTGTGGGCGCGCGGCGTGAAGTATTCGGGCGGAAGAGTGGGCGTGCGCGTGCTTGCGCCCGCCGTTGCGGCGCTCGCCGTGTTCGGCCTTATCTTCGGCAACAACACGCTCGACCTTCTGCGCGGCAGGGAAGATTTTCCCCAGTTCCGGGCGGCGGAGCTGATGGAGGAGGCGGGCGGCGGTTCGCTGCTGTGCTATAAAATTTACGACCGCGGCTTTTACACCGTGCGCGACGAGGTGCCGCAGTTCTACTATTTCGCTCTCAATCTTATCGACCGCGGGAGCTATCCCGATATGTATGATGGGCAGGAGGGGTATGTTACGGCGGGCGAGGCAGACTTCGTAGTCACCGAAACGGCGTGCTGGGAGGAAGAGCGCGAAACTCTTCTCTCGAAATACGAGTATGCCGCAGACCTCTCATATACGTATAACCGCAGCAATCTCGGCGGGGTACGGCTGAGTCTGTGCCTGCTCGCGCTTAAAGCGGAATACGGCGGCGCGGGTGTCGCCGGCATGAGCTGAAAAAAATTAAAACTGCGGGCGCAGACTGCCGTCTGCGCCCGCTTTCGCGCATATTGCGTTTTTTACGGCAATTTCACCGCCCCGCGCACCGCGGCGCCCCTCTTCACGGGGCGGCATCTGCAGCCCTCGGCGTACACGCCCTGCGATGGCGCTATATATACTTCCGCTTCGGGGAACTTTTCGCGTATGGCCGCGGCAAAGTCCGCGCGCGCGGTCACAAGTTTCGCGCATTCGGGCGGCAGCTCGGCGCATACCGCCTCGGCGCCCCCGTCCAGCGTTTTGAGTATTTCGGAATAGGCTATGAACATGCAGAACGGGTCGGAATACCCGTTGCCCCTGCCGCACGCGGGGCAGGGCCGCAACGCAAAGGAGGAGAGCTCCGTGCCGCTGCGCTTTCTGGTGAACTCCGCCAGCCCGAATTCCGACATGGGCAACACGCGGAAGGGCGCGCCGTCCTTTTTCAGGGCGCGCTCCAGCTCTTCGGTCAGCGCCGCGCGGTGCTCGGGCTGCTGCATGTCTATAAAGTCCACAACGAACAGCCCGCCTATGTTGCGCAGCTTTACCTGCCTCGCTATCTCGCGCGCGGCGGCAAGGTTGGTCTGGTAGACGGTGTGTTCAAGGCTGTCGCCGCCCGTGAACCCGCCGGTGTTCACGTCTATCGAGGTGAGCGCCTCGGTGCGCTCTATCACGAGGTAGGCCCCGCCTTCAAGCTCCACGCGCGGGCCGCACGCCTCCTTTATCTGCGCGGCAACGCCCGCTTCGTCAAGCATGTCAAGTCTGCCGCGGTACAGCTCAAGTTTTATGCCCTTCCCGCCGGGCAGTATTTTAAGTATGTCGGATATCTCGGCGTACTGCTCTTCGCTCGCCGTTATTATGCGCTCAACGTCGTACTCCATGAACTCGCGCATCACGCGCACGGGCATAGTGAAGTCGGTGCACACCAGCGAGCGCGGCGGCGCGGCCGCGTAGATCTCGGCCGTCCTTTTGTAGCACGCGCGCAGAAAGCCGAGCTCTTCCTTTATGTGTTTATAGGTGGTGAAGGGCGCAAAGTTGCGTATCACCAGCCCTTCGCCCGCCTTTTTCGCCCTGGTCGCGGCGAATATCAGGCTGTCGCGCAGCTCTTCGTCCTCTATGCGGTGGGAAACGCCCACAAAATCGGTGGCGGGCAGGTATATCAGCGTCTTGCCCACAAAGGATATGCGCGTTGTGACCTTGGCGCCCTTCTTGCCGCAGGGCGTCTTTATTATCTGCACCATCAGCTCGTCGCCCGGCTCCAGCGAGGCCACTCCGCCCTCGGTGCCGCGCGGCAGGTCCTCCGCCGAAAGGTAGCAGTTGCGCTCAAGCCCGCAGTCCACGAACGCCGCCTGCATGCCCTCGAGCACGTTCACCACCACGCCCTTGTATATGTCGCCTATGGCGGGCGCGCCGTCGTCTGCGGTGAAGCGGCAGTCGGTAAGTTTTCCGTTCTCAGTTATGGCCGTCACCGAAAAGCCGAAAAGTTTGTCGAAATAGATTATCTTCCTTGCCATATTCTCCCATGGCGGCAGATGCCGCGGTCAAGTATTGTCATCATTCCGTTCCCTTATCCGAAAATTTCAACATGTCAGAAGATATTATCGCCGAAGCTGTCCGTCTTTATAATATCCTTTATTTCCCCGCCGTATATGCCGCATATAACGCTGCAAAACAGGTCGGGGCGCAGATTGTTTTCGCCGCAGCGCAGCGTAAAGCACAGCCTGCCGTTTTCATGCGAAAGGCCGAGTATCCTCGGCATGATGTCCACCGTGCGCCCGCGCAGGTCGGTCACCTCAAGGCTGTCCCTGCCCATAAACTCTGCCGTGTCGAAGTCGGGCATGCCCTCGGCCTCGTAGCGGCAGGCCTTTATGCATTCGGCAAAGTTGGGGTTTTTCTCCGTCCTTCTGCATGCAAGGCACTTTATCCCCGCGGGCGAGCGGGCGTTGAACTCCCTTTCGAAGTCCCCGTCGAATTCGCTGTCTATCGCGCCGTACTCGCTTACGGAGCGCACCCCCAGCGCCAGCGGATTGCCGAGGAATATGCGCGGGTGCTTGTGGAATCCCTCGCTGTATGCCACGGCTATCCCCGCGCGGCGCAGAGTGCGGTCGATGTGCCGCAGCAGGTCGAGGTGCGGGATGTATTCCGCCCCGTCCGTCTTGGTATATCTGAACGCTATCATAGCTCACCTTTGGCCGCGGGGCACGCCCTCTGCATGCCGCAGCCCTTGCAGCCCTCGGCGCAGCTGCCCGTCACCTTGCCGGCATACGCCCTTTCGCGCTCGGCCGCAAGGAACTTTTTATCCACCAGCACGTCTATGTGGTCCCAGGGCAATATCTCGTCCGTGCGCCGTCCGCGCACATAAAGGTGCGGGGATATGCCGCAGTCATCGAATGCCCTGCGCCAGCCCTCTTCGTTGAACAGGTTGTCCCAGCCGTCGAAGGTGCAGCCGTTTTTGTAGGCGCTTTCAAGCACCCTGCCCAGCCGTCTGTCGCCGCGCGCGAACACAGCCTCCAGAAGGGAGGGAAAGTACGCGCTCCAGCTCAGACGCACGCCGCGCGGCAGGTGCTTTATCAGGTAATCCTGCCTGCTCTTCACCGTCTCCTCGTCGGCCTGCGGCTCCCACTGGAAGGGGGTGAAGGGCTTGGGCACGAACGTAGCCACCGAAACCGATATCCTCAGCGCCTTTTTGCGCTTTTTGCCCGAATATATCGCGCGTATCTTTCCGCAGATATCGCATATGCCCGCGAGGTCGTCCTCCGTTTCGGTGGGCAGCCCGAGCATGAAATACAGTTTTACCGCGGAATATCCCGCGTCGAACGCCCTCTCTGCGGCGCGCAGTATCTCCTCTTCGGTTATGTCCTTGTTTATAACGTTCCTCAGCCGCTGCGTGCCCGCCTCGGGCGCGAACGTAAGCGAGGTCTTGCGCGCGTCCTGCGCAAACCCTTCCTCGAAGCTGTCCGCCCTGAGCGATGGCAGCGCAAGCGTCACCTCGGACGGCAGGTTTGCTTTCAGCGAATGCAGCAGCTCGCCCAGCCTGCCGTAGTCGCCCGTGGAGAGGGAGTTGAGGCTGACTTCGCCGTAGCCCGTCTGCGATATAAGGGCGCACGCCTGCCGCGTGATCGTCTGCACGCTCCGCTTGCGCACGGGGCGGTAGATAAAGCCTGCCTGGCAGAACCTGCAGCCGCGGTAACAGCCGCGCATCACCTCCGTCACCGCCCTGTCGTGCACGCTCTCGCAGTTGGGCACGGCAAACCTTTCGGGGAATATCGCGCCGTCGAGGTCGGATACGAGCGCCTTTTTTATGCGCGTTATGCCGCTCATGCCCTTCACGCCGCCCTCTTTATCGTACTCGAAGTCGGTGAACGCGGGCACGTATACGCCGTCAAGTCCGCTTATCTCGCGGTAAAACTCCTCAGTGGCTCCGCCGTGTCTTTTGTAAATTTCCGCAACGTCGGCGTCCACGCTCTCCCCGTCGCCTATAAAAAAGACGTCTATGAAGTCGGCGAGCGGCTCGGGGTTCACCGCGCACGGCCCTCCCGCCGCTATCACGGGGTAACGCCCGCCCTCGCGCTCTTTCCGGGTGAGCGGTATGCCTGCAAGCTCCAGCATGTACAGCACGTTGGTGTAGCTCAGTTCGTATTGCAGCGAAAAGCCGAGCATGTCGAACTCGTTCAGGGGCGCTTTCAGCTCCAGCGAATACAGCGGCACGCCCAGCTCTTTGAGTCCCTGCCCGAAGTCGCGCGCGGGCGCAAAGCAGAAGTCGGCGCACATTCCCCGCTCTTCGAATGACTGCGCGACTATCTTTATGCCGAGGTTGCTCATCCCCACTTCGTAGACGTCGGGGAAGCACGCGCAGAAGTTGAATCCGCCCGCGCCCCATCCGGGGTCCGGGGCGCCGTATTCTCCGCCCGTATAGCGCGAAGGTTTTTCGCATTTTAACAGCAGCCCGCGCAGGCTGCCGAGGTCTACAGCTTTCACAACCCCTATTATATTATAATTTTGCGCATTTTTCAAGCCCGCCGCAAGGTTTTTGCGGGCAATTTTTAATTTTTTGCGGGCAATTTACAATTTACCCCCTTCAAAATGTTTCATTTTAATGTTTTTTGGTTTAGAATATAAACGGCGGGGGAATGCACGGGGTAGTGCAGCAAGCTGCCGAAATAATCATTTCAGGAGAATTTACAATGAAATACACGTTCAGGGGCATCGGCGCCGAAGAAATTTCCTTCAAGATCAACAGGGTAAAGCTCGAACCCAATTCCAAGCTCGACATAAAGCCCCAGTTCTCGCGCCAGGTGCGCAAGGTAAAGAACAACGAAAAGCTCAACTTCATCGCGCTCTCGCTTAAAATAGAGAGCACCGAGGCCGAGCCCAAGCCCTTCGACATCCACGTGACTCTCGTGGGCACGTTCGAGGTGGAGGACGCTCCCGCGGGCAGCGATCAGGAGAGGGAGTTCGTCATCGAGGCCACCAAGCTGCTCTTCCCCTATCTGCGCGCGGCGGTCACCAACCTCACGGCGTCGGCATACATCTCGCCGCTCAACCTGCCGGTGCTCAACGGGCCCATCTTCCCCGAGGACAGGGACGTCTACGCTTTCACCGTCGGCGGCGAAGACAAGCTCAACTGAATATGAATTTGCGGGGCGGCGCCTTGTGCGCCGCCTCTGATTTTCACAAAGGGGGAATATCATGCATACCGAAATCAGCAAAGTATTGTTTACAGCCGAGCAGATAGCCGCGCGCGTCGCCGAGCTGGGCGCGCAGATAACCCGAGAATACAGGGGCAAGCCGCTCACCGTGGCGGGCGTGCTGTGCGGCGGCTCGGTGTTCTGCACCGACCTCATAAGAAAGATAGACATGCCGGTCACGCTCATGTTCATACGCGCCTCGTCCTACGGCGACGGCACGGTGTCGCAGGGCAGCGTGAAGATAGATTTCCTCGGCGCCGATTTTGCCGGCAAGCACGTGCTCGTGGCGGAGGACATAATAGATACCGGCTACACCATGGCCGCGGTCAAAAAGGAGCTGCTTGCGCGCGGCGCGCTTTCGGTGAAGCTGTGCTGCATCCTCGACAAGCCCTCCCGCCGCAAGATAGAAACTTCCGCCGACTACATAGGTTTCACCATCCCCGACGAATTTGTCGTGGGCTACGGGCTGGACTACGCCGATATGTACCGCAACCTCCCCTATGTGGGCGTGGTGGAGATAAAGGAAGACTGACCGGATACCGGCAAAGGGGGCATAATGTGGAAGATTTCAGCGAAAAGCGCAAAAGGGCGGCGGAGCTCGAAAGGCAGAAGGATCTTGCGGGAGCGTTCGATATATACAGCGCTCTCGCGGCGCGCGGCGACGCCTTTTCGCAGTGCAAGCTCGGGATGTACTACTATAACGGCACCGGCATAGGGAAGTCCTTTACCGATGCCGCACACTGGTTCGGCAAGGCTGCGGCGCAGGGCGACATGTACGGGCAGTATAATCTCGGCTGCTGCTACAACACCGGCAGCGGCGTCTCAAGATCTTACGAAAAGGCGGCTGAACTGTTCGAAAAGGCTGCGGCGCAGGGGCATGCTCAGGCATGCAACGTGATCGGGCTGTGGTACGGCATTCCCCGCGGCACGGAATATTCGCCGGAAAAATCGGTAAAGTGGCTGGAAAGAGCGGCAGAGCTGGGCGTGGCAGACGCCATGTACAGTCTCGGAAGAGTATATGACGACGGCGACGGCGTCGTCGTTGACTTCAAAAGGGCCGCTGAGTGGTTTGAACGGGCGGCAAAGAACGGCAAGGCCGGCGCCGCAAAAGAGGCGGAGGCCGCCCGTGCGAAGTACAGGGCTGCGCAGGAAGAATCCCCCGAGGTCCCCGCGCTCACCGTCGACGAGGCGGCCGACGCGCTCGGCGACGACGATGAGGCGGAAGAGGCGCTCAGGTGGTACGCCGAGCACGGCGTTGCGGAGGCGCAGTACAAGCTGGCGGTAGCAACGCTGGTATACGGCAGCACGGACATTCCCGAAGAGGAGGCGGCCGGATATTGCACGCAGGCCGCGGCGCAGGGCCACAGGGCGGCGCAGGAGCTGCTCGGCGAGTGCTATACCGACGAAAACGGAGTAAGTTTTTCCGCCGAAAGGGCGTTCTACTGGTTCGGCAAGGCTGCGGCGCAGGGCGATCCGTTCAGCCAGAACAAGCTGGGCGACTGCTACTTCGACGGCGAGGGCGTGAAGCAGTCCTTCGAAAAGGCGGCGGAGTGGTATAAAAAGGCGGCGATACAGGGCGAAAGCGAGGCGATGTTCTCGCTCGGGTACCTGTATGAAAACGGCAAGGGCACAGACCGCGATTATTCCGAGGCGCTGCGCTGGTACAAGATGGCGCAGGCACGCGGCGACGGGGACGCTGCCGCCGCGATAGCGCGGGTGGAGCAGCTCATCAAAGACCATCCCGAATACGACGGATGAATGACGGGCGAATAAGGTTGCGGCGGCCGCGGAAGCGGCCGCCGTTTTTTCCGTGTGCTGTGAACGCCGCGTGATAAAATGCGTTAACTTTGGTGATTAAGCGAAAGCCGGCCCATTTTCTTTGCTTTTTGCGATTTTGTATGTTAAAATAGTCACATATAGCCTAAAATTATAATCGGTAATTATACAGAAAATTATGGAAAACACGCAACGATCCGTTACCGGAAAGAGATTATATTCGGCGGTCCAGCCCACAAACGCGCTCACGATAGGCAACTACATAGGCGCTATAAGGAACATGGTCGCCTTGCAGGACGAATACGACTGCACCTATGCCATCGCAAACATGCACGCCATAACCGTGCGCCAGCAGCCCGCGCAGCTGCGCGCAAACACCCTCTCGGTGCTCGCGCTCTACCTCGCCTGCGGCATAGACCCTGCAAAGTGCACGCTCTACGTCCAGTCGCACGTTCCCTGCCATGCCGAGCTCGCGTGGGTGCTCAACACCTTCACCTACGTCGGCGAAATGGAGCGCATGACGCAGTTCAAGGATAAGAGCGCCAAACACGCCGATAATATAAATATGGGGCTGATGGACTATCCCGTGCTCATGGCGGCGGACATACTGCTCTATAATGCCGACGTGGTGCCCGTCGGCATCGACCAGCGACAGCACCTCGAGATCTGCCGCGACATAGCCGTGCGCTTCAACAACATATATTCCCCCACGTTCGTCGTGCCCGAGGGCGTATATCCCAAGGTCGGCGCCAAGATATCCGATCTTCTTGACCCTTCGAAAAAGATGTCCAAGTCCTCGGAAAACGCGGCGGGCACCGTCTTCATGAACGACGACAGGGATGCTATCATAAGGAAGTTCCGCCGCGCCGTGACCGACAGCGAGGGCGTCGTGCGCTACGATCCCGAAGCCAAGCCCGGCATAAGCAACCTTCTTTCCATATACACCGCATTCACCGGCAGGAGCATTGCGCAGGCCGAGGCTGAATTTGCGGGCAAGGGCTACGGCGACTTCAAGTCCGCCGTTGCCGAGACGGTGGCCGACTGCCTCGCCCCCGTTCAGGCCGAGCAGGCAAGGCTGCTCTCCGACAAGCAGTACCTAAATTCCGTACTCGAAGAGGGCGCGCGGCGCGCATACAAGGTCGCGTCCGCAACGCTTGCAAAGGTCTATCGCAAAATAGGCTTTTATCAGCTCTGAGGCGGACATATGTTCGGATATATTGCCCCCGACAGGCCATACCTGTTCATAAAGGACGAAACGCTGTATAAGGCGCTCTACTGCGGGGTGTGCCGCTGCATAGCAAAGGAGTGCGGACAGCTTGCGCGCACGGCGCTCACCTACGACATGGCGTTCATGTCGGCGCTGGTGCACAATATCCGCGGCGACGACGTAAAGATAGTAAGGCGGCGCTGCCCCGTGCACCCGCTCAGCCGCAGGCCAATGACGGCGGAGGACGACGTCACCCGCGTGCTCGCCTGCATGAACACGGCGCTCGCATGGCACAAACTCTCCGACGACAAAGCGGACGGCGAGGCGCGGGGCGCGCTGCGGTTTTTATATTCCCGCGGCTACAAAAAGGTGCTTGAAAAGCACCCGCATGCGGCGGAGATAATTGCAAAGCACACGGCGGAACAGGCCGCCCTCGAAGAGCGGGCGTGCGCCTCGATAGATATGGCGTGCGAACGCACCGCCGTCATGATGGCGGAGCTCACGCGCTATGCGCTGGGCGAATACGCCACCGGGCACACCGATGGGCTGAGTTATGCGATAGGCAAGTGGATATACCTCGCCGACGCGCTCGACGATTACGACAAGGACGCAAAGAAGGGCAGGTACAACGTGCTGCGCCTCGCCTACGGCAAACCCACGCTGAAAGAGGCGGTAAAGGAGGGCGAAGGCGAGCTGGTGTTCATATTCGACAACCTCTTCGCCGATATGCGCGCACACCTGGCCGCGATAAAGTTCAACTTCAACCACGACCTTACCGACAACATCATATTGCGCGGCATACCGCTTAAAACGCGCCATCTGGTGTACGGTACCTGTAAAGACGGAGAATGTGAAAAGAAATGAAAAAATCCAATCTTGAAATCTTGGGCCTTTCCGAAGGCGCAACCGAAGAGCAGATCAAGGACGCCTATTCCAGGCTGCGCGCAAAGTACCTCGAAGACCGCTTCAAGGACGGCGAAGAGGGCAACGAGGCTGCGCGCATGCTCACCAAACTCGACATGGCTTACAACGAGCTGATGAGCGAGCTTGCAGAGGACCAGAGCGCCGCAAGCGGCGGCACCTCCTTTGAAAGGGTGGAGGAACTCATCCGCTCGGGCGACGTGCAGGAGGCGCAGCGGGTGCTGGACGGCTTCAACGAGCGCAACGCCCGCTGGCACTATCTGCAGAGCGTAGTATTCTATAAAAAGAGCTGGATGAACGAGAGCAAGAAACAGCTCGAGATAGCCATGCAGCTCGAACCGGACAACGAAAAATATAAGGAGACCTACCGCAAGCTGTGCGACAGGATAAACGGCGCCGCGCAGCAGGCTCAGGGACAGCAGAACGGCGGCAACGGCAGCGTTTACGAGGGGCAGAACATGCAGTCGTCTTACGACGACCAGATGGGCGGAAATTTCTGCTCGTCGTGCATCCAGTGCTGCGCCATCAACCTCTGCGTCAACATGCTGTGCAACAGCTGCTGCAGGTAAGGCTCTCCGCGCGGCGCGTGACGCAAGGTGAATGATGGACGAAGAACGCGACGGCCGCGGACGCGGGGACGAGGCCGAGGGGGAGGAAAAGACTCCCGGATATGCCACGGACGACGGCTTTTTCGATGATCCCGCCCCCGAAGGGCAGGCGGAGCAGGCCGGGCAGAATCAAACGGCTGCCCCGCAGGGCAAAAAGCGGCCCGCGCTGTGGAAACGCCCCGAAAAACGGAGCGAAAAAAAATATTCCGGATCCTTTTACATTGCGCTCTCCGCAATGTCGTGCGCGCTTGCCGTGATTTTCCTGCTGCTCGGCTTTTTCAGCGACGTGCTGCTCGGCACCGGCTATATATTTGCCGAAATAGCGCTCATGGTGCCGTTGGCAAAGCGCTCGTATCTCGGCAGCTTTCTCGCCTACCTCGGCACGGTAATACTCGCCGTGGTATTCGGCGCGGCGGCGCAGTTCTGGAACCTGGTGCCGTTCGTCATATTCTTCGGGCTGCACCCGATGTTCAACTGTTTCCAGCGCGAGTGGCAGCTCAACAGGTGGCTGGCGCTGGCGATAAAGGCCGTGTGGTTCGACGCCATGCTGTTCGCCGCATACTATATAATTTTCGGCGGCGTGTTCGGCATGGAACCGGGACAGTCGGCGTTTTTCGACTTCGTGAACAGATACATCTGGTTATTCATAATAGTTGTCGGCACGGCGTTCTTTGTGTTCTACGACTACGTCATGTTCAAGGCGCAGCGTTTCGTGAATTATGCCGTGAGCAAGGTAAGAAAGTAAAAAGGGCCGCATGTATGCGGCATGCAACAGAGAATTTCGGCCGCCCTCCGCGGCGGCGCGCCGCCGCGGAGGGCGGCTTGTTTCAT
>DVIK01000082.1 GCA_018711385.1 Candidatus Coproplasma avistercoris | reverse complement strand
TGGTTCCGTAGACCAACGCTCTATCCAGTTGAGCTAACGGTGCATTATCGCTTCAAAGCTTACTTATTATATAAAATACAGGGCTGTTTGTCAAACAGTTTTGGTTTACTTTTCCCACAAAAAATAAAATTTGTGAGTGTGGATAACCTATGCGATTTATCCACATTTTAAGTGGATAACACGTTGGATAAGTCGGTAACGCCGGTTAAGCAACGGCAAAGTTATCCACAATTTATGAACAATGGCCGTTATTTACGCCGTTTCGGACATCTTTTTACAATTTTTTTACGCCGTTGTTAAAAAGTTATCCACTTCAGGTTATCCACACGCAGGGCACGGCGCACCGCCCGGTCGCCCCGCCGGATGCGCATCTTGACACGAAACAAAAATAACGCTTGACAACCGATATTTATTATGATATTATTATGATATCAAATATGTATCTTTTAAGGAGGGTACTTTACAATGACGGAAAAGATCATCAACAAGAAGCCTAACGGCATGCTTGCGCTTGTGCTGCTGACGGCGGCATACATAGCGGCGATAGTCCTGGCCGTGCTGTGCGGACTGGGGCTGGAAAACGAGGGCGCTCTCGGCACCCTTTACGGCATAGGCCTGGCAGTGTTTGCCGTTTACCTCATCGTGGGCTGGCTGCTGTTCGGCGGGCTTAAGACGCTTAAGCCGCAGGAAGCGCTGGTGCTTACTCTGTTCGGCAAATACTACGGCACGCTGAAGGGCGAAGGCTTTTACTGGGTGAACCCCTTCTGCCAGGCGTTCAACCCCGCGGCAAAGACCAAGCTGGGACAGAGCGGCGACGTTACCACCGAAAAGGGCAGCGCGGCGACACAGTCGGCGGGCGGCATGAAAATTTCGCTTAAAGTGATGACTCTTTCCAACGCAAAGCAGAAGATAAACGATTGCCTTGGCAACCCGGTGGAGATAGGCATCGCCGTTACGTGGCGCGTGACCGACACGGCCAAGGCGGTGTTTGCCGTGGATAACTACAAGGAGTTCCTCTCCCTTCAGTGCGACACGGCGCTGCGCGACATAGTGCGCATTTACCCCTACGACGTGGCGCCCAACGTAGACACGACGGGCGACGGACTTGCCGACGACGGCAGCCTGCGCGGCTCGAGCGAGGTAGTCGTAAAGCGCATACGCGACAAGATCCAGGAAAACGTTAAGATCGCGGGGCTGGAAATAATAGAGGCGCGCATAACCTACCTTGCGTATGCGCCCGAGATCGCGGCCGCGATGCTGCAGCGCCAGCAGGCTTCGGCCATAATCGACGCGCGCAAGATGATAGTGGACGGCGCCGTGGGAATGGTGGAAATGGCGCTGGAGCGGCTGAGCGAAAACCACACCGTAGAGCTTGACGAAGAGCGCAAGGCGGCGATGGTGTCCAACCTTTTAGTGGTGCTGTGCGGCAACAAGGACGCCCAGCCCGTGGTGAACAGCGGGTCGATCTACTGACGGACATTACGGCATTGACCCGAGCATATATGGGAAATAACGATAATTTGTGAGCAGACGGGCGCGGCGCGCCGCGCCCGAAAAGCCTCCGCGGGCACACCGCGGAGGCAAAAAAACACAGCGCATGGCAGTAAGGACAGGCGTATGGAAAGAGAAAAGGACAACGCAAAAAAACAGATACCCCTGCGGCTTTCGGGCAAACTGTACGCAGAGTTGGCGCAGTGGGCAGCCGACGACTTCCGTTCGGTGAACGGGCAGATAGAGTATCTTCTGACAGAGTGTGTGAAAAGGCGCAAAGGCAGAAAAGACGACTGACCGCACCGCCGTATCGGCCCGCATATATGCCGCGACAAACGTAAAAAAGCTCCCATTGCGGGAGCTTTTTGCTTTTACTGTTTGCCGACGTTCCTGCCGTAGACCGCCGAGGCGGTGCCGGAGTAGCGCGACATCTGTTCGCAGTTTTTAAGGAGCACGGTGTCGTCGAATTCGGCGAGCTTTTTCTGCTGTTCGCGGCTGAGGCCCTTGGGTATCTCCACCTCCACCGTGACGTACAGGTTGCCCGTGCCGTTCACCGTCTTTACGCCCTTGCCGCGGATACAGAAGCGCGTGCCGCCCGCCGTGCCCGCCGGCACGGAATACTCTATCATGTCGTCTATGCCGGGGACGAGTATCTTGCCGCCGCACACCGCCGTCTTGTAGGAGATGGGCACGGTGACGAACAGGTCCTTATCCTCCCTGCGGAGCAGTTTGTGCGGCTCTATCCTGAAATGAATGTACAGATCGCCCGGTTCGCCGCCGTTTGCCGCCGCCTGGCCGAAGCCGCGCTTCCTTAAAGAACTGTCGCCGTCGACACCGGCGGGAATGTTTACGGTGAACTTTGTCTCCACCTTTTTATAGCCCCTGCCGCCGCAGTCGGGGCACTTGTTTGTTATCTTGCGGCCCGTACCGCCGCAATCGGGGCAGGCACCCACCTGAATGGTGCGGCCGAACATGGTGTCGACCTGGGTGCGTATCTTGCCCGTGCCGCCGCAGCGCGAACACTTTGCAAAGTCGGTGCCGCCGCGCGCGCCCGTGCCCGCGCACGAACGGCAGGGTTCGTTGCGGGTGTAAGCTATCTCTTTGGTGCAGCCCTTGATGGCGTCGAGGAAGGAGAGCTTTACGGTGAGCTCTATATCCGCGCCGCGCGCAGGCCGCGACGAGGCGCGCGCGCCGCCGAACCCGCCGCCGAAGATCGAGCCGAAGATATCTTCGAATCCGCCGAAGCCCGAATCGGAGAAACCCGAAAAGCCGGAGAAACCTCCGCCGTTGCCGCCGAATCCTCCGCCCATGTTGGGGTGTTCGAGCTCGAAGTCGTACTGCTTGCGCTTCTGCTCGTCAGAGAGCACGGCATTGGCCTCGTTGACCTCTTTGAACTTTTCGGCCGCCTCTTTGTCGCCGGGGTGGAAATCGGGGTGATACTGCTTTGCAAGTTTGCGGTATGCGGATTTTATCTCGTCCTGCGTGGCGTTTTTGGATACGCCGAGGACATCGTAATAATTCTTCTTTTCTGCCATTGAAATGTACCTTAAAGTCTGCGTCTGTAAACAGACGCCATGAACCGGGTGCCATATATGCCGCAACCATTGCAGCACAAAGACAACTTTGGTTTAACGCTGCACGGCGCACGGAGAAAACTACCTTCCCCCGTGCGCCCGCGAAATATTTACTGTTTTGACTGCCTGAGCTTATCGGAACGGCCGCCCCTGGCGGATCGCCCATACGCCTCCCGCATCGTAACATAGTTACGGGCAAGACAGGCGCGTGCACGGAAAACCCGTGAACATTTTCAGCTGTGCTGCGAGAACTCCGTACCGTCATCCCCGCCGCCGTTGCCGTCGTTGTTCCCGGCAGCGCCCTGGGCCTGCTGATAGATCTTGGCGATGACGGGCTGGATCTTCTGCGTGAGCGTTTCGCTTGCCGCCTTTATCCTGTCGTTGTCGCCCGATTCGAGCTCGGTCTTTGCAGACGCGACGGCGTCTTCTACGGTGCGCTTATCCTCTTCGGAGAGCTTGTCGCCCGCCTCTTTCACCGTCTTTTCGAGGCTGTCTATCATGCTTTCGAGGTTGTTCTTGTTATCGACGGCCTCCTTGCGCTTCTTATCCTCTTCGGCGTAGCGCTCGGCGTCCTTTACCGCCTTGTCGATATCCTCTTCGGAGAGGTTGGTAGAGGCGGTTATGGTGATGTTGGTGGACTTGCCGGTGCCGAGGTCCTTTGCCGTTACGTTTACTATGCCGTTGGCATCGACATCGAAAGTCACCTCTATCTGAGGAACGCCGCGGGGTGCCGGAGGTATATCGGTGAGCATGAACCTGCCGAGTGACTTGTTATCCTTGGCGAACTTCCTTTCGCCCTGAAGCACGTTGATCTCTACGCCGGGCTGATTGTCTGCCGCGGTGGAGAACACCTGGCTCTTCTTTACGGGGATGGTGGTGTTGCGCTCGATGAGGGGCGTGGATACGCCGCCGA
>DVIK01000081.1 GCA_018711385.1 Candidatus Coproplasma avistercoris | reverse complement strand
CCGTGCCGAACGCCATGTTGCTGTCGAGCTTTACGACGACCTCGCCCGGCTGCCTTTCGTAAGCTATCCATTCGGGCACTACCACCACCCTGCCGCCGATGTGTATGGGGCGGAAGTGTTTGCGCCAGATCTCTATCCAGTCGTCGCCCTCGACCACGCGGGTTGTCAGTTCGAGCGAGCCGAGCGGCATGCAGCCCGCGCAGTTTTCGTTCAGCTGTTCGAGGTCGCGCCTTACTGCGGGCAGCGCGGAGGGGGTATCCTGCACGGTGACGAACGCCTTTACGAGCGCCTCGCCGGTGTCGCGCGTGAGCTCCTCGTCCATATAGTCCCAATACATCGCCCTGTCGCGCTGAAGGGCTATCACGTCCTTTACGTCGGAGATGGCCACGCCGTAGTTTGAATAGCGCCAGAGTATGTCGGCGACCAGCTCGCTGCCCTCGCTGGAGGTGTGAACGGTTATCTCGGTAAACTTCATAATGCTTCCCTGACGCGGGCCTGCGCGGCCCGCACGATCGTTTGATTTCTTCCATATAATTGTAACACCGCGGGGCGCTTTTTGCAAGCGATAGCATACACAAAGGCGCCGCCGCGGCAAAAGCCGCGGCGGCGCCTAAACAAGGAGGAAAATATTTTGAAGTCAGTTGCGTTCTGCAATGTATTCCACGGCGGCATGCGCGGCTATGTTGCCTTCGCCCACCGCCTTGGCGTACTGATATGGCCTGCCCGTACAGTCGCCCGCGGCAAACACGCCGGGAATATTGGTGCGGCACTGCCTGTCTGCGACGATGTGCCCGCCCTCCGTCTGCAGCCCGTGCAGCAGCACCGAAGGCGATACCGAAGCGCGCAGCACGAATATGCCGTCCACCGCCCGCTCTCCGTCGGCAAACACCAGCTTTTCCGCCTTTAAGCCGCCCGATATCTCCTTGGGCATCTTCATGATTATTTCGGCGTTTTCCGCCTTTACGGAGCAGCCGCGGTACATGGGCATGAGATACACCTTCCCCGCGAGCGAGCAGAGGTATTCCGCCTCGTGTTCGAACGCCTTGTCGAACAGCAACACGGCGATCGTCTTGCCCTTGTATAAGAATCCGTCGCAGGTGGCGCAGTAACTTACGCCCCGTCCCAGAAACTGCTCCTCGCCGGCGATCGGCTTCTGTGCGGCGACGCCGGTGCACAGGATGACCGTCCTGCATTCGTAAGTTTCAGTGCCCGCGGCAACGGCGAACCTGCCGTCGAGGTCGTAAACAGCTGTTACGAGTGCGGCCGTCCGCTCTATGCCCAGCCGTTCGACGTGGTTTTCGAACGTCCATACGAGCTGCTTGCCCGTTATGTCGGGCAGCCCGGGGTAGTTGCGCACCAGCTCGGCCGAAGCGGCCTTTTTTGAACTTGCCGCCCCCAGCCAGAGGAAGTTTTTGCCCAGGATCTTGAGATTTATCGCCGCGGAGACGGCTGCGGGGCCGCCCCCGACTATTATGCTGTCGTACATAAGCATCCGCCTTTAAGTCTTTTAATTTATTTTAACCTGAAACGCGCCCGCATAAACAGAGGGCGCAGGGAATTTACCCTGCGCCCTTGCAATTATAAGTTATTCGGGCTGTTTGGGGGGCGACATCCTTGTAAGGCGCTCGCCCTCTTCCTCCAGCTCCTTGTCGGGCACCACCCTGGCGCTCTGCTTTACCATCATCTCGACGGTGGCCTTGGCGCGCTCTACGGGGATTATGGTGCCTACGCCCGCAACGCAGCCGCCGGGACAACCCATGCCCTCTATCATATATCCGTTGAGTTTTCCCGCCTTGCAAAGCGTGAGCATCTTTTTGCACTCCGCAAGTCCCTCGGCGTGTTGTATTTTCACCTCGGTGCCGGGGTAGTATTCGTCGATGCACTTTTCAATGGCGCTGGCAACGCCGCCAGACACCGCATAGCCGCGGCCTGCGCCCGTCGCGGTGAAGGTTATGGGACTCTCTTCCAGCTCCTCGGGATTGATGTCGAGCGCGTCGAACATGCCCACAAGCTCTTCGAACGTGATAACAAAATCCACGTAGCTGCGCACGTACGTGCGGGAAGCCTCCAGCTTCTTGGCAGCGCACGGGCCGATGAACACTACGCG
Source organism: Candidatus Coproplasma avistercoris (assembly GCA_018711385.1). Taxonomy (GTDB): domain Bacteria; phylum Bacillota; class Clostridia; order Christensenellales; family Borkfalkiaceae; genus Coproplasma; species Coproplasma avistercoris. The sequence goes on along the minus strand of DVIK01000081.1, from coordinate 7,074 downwards.
AGCCTCGGGGTCCTTTTCCTTGATGTGCCTTGCCGTGGCGACCATGGGGGTGAGTTCCTGCGAGATCTCGCCCACGAGATCGGGGAACTGCCTGCGGGTGAGCTCTACCCACGCGGGACAACAACTGGTAAACAGGAAGGGCAGCTTGCCCGTGGCTACGGAATTCACGTAGTGGTGCGCCTCGGTTATGCAGCCCATGTCGGCGCCGTAAGCCACTTCGTAGATCTCCTTGAAGCCGAGCTTCAGAAGGGCGGTCTTTGTCTTTCCGGGCGTGACCTTGGGGCCGAACTGGCCGATTATGGCGGGGGCCACGGCGGCTACCACCCTGTCGCCCTTCTTTATGGCCTGAATGAGCTGGTATATCTGCGATTTATCGGCTATCGCGCCGAAGGGGCAGGCCGCCATGCACTGGCCGCACGCCACGCACTTTTCGTTATCTATCTTTGCCCTGCCGTATTCGTCGGAAGATATGCACTTTATGCCGCACGCCGAGGCGCAGGGGCGGATGTGGTGCGCGATGGCGTCGTAAGGGCAGGCGGCCTTGCACCTGCCGCACTTGATGCACTTGCCCTGGTCGATGAAGGCGTGGCCGTTCACGATGGATACGGCGCCCTTGGGGCAGGCCTTTATGCACGCGTGCGAAACGCAGTTGCGGCACTGGTCGCTCACCACATACTCGTTGTCGGGGCACTTGTCGCACGCCGAGGGTATGACCTGCATGAGCGGCGGCTCGTAATACTTGTCGGAGATGTTGCTCGCGTCCAGACCTTCGGTTATGTGGACGGGCTTGTTAGCGGGGCGGAGCGAAAGCCCCATGGCAAGGCGGACGCGCTCTGCCGCTATCTGCCTTTCGCGGTAAATATTCTCTCTGTACTTGGGCTCTTCGTCGGGAGTTATTATGTAGGGAATGGCCTCGATATCGCTGGCAACCGATTCCGACTTGTAAGCCACCTTTGCGACCTCCGCAAAGATCTTGCGCCTTAAATCCGTTACGACGCTCTGACTCTTCATAAAAAACCACCTGTAAATAGATTTCAGCGCAGAAATTATAACATAATCGCAATACGTTTGCAATAAAGTTGCACAACTTTTTCCGCTTTGCAAAAATTTTATTACAACTTTCCCGTAATGTGCTCCGCCGGCATAAAATGCATTGCGGCGGGAAGAAACTTCCCGCCGCAATACATATAAGGAGAAAAATAAAGTAAAATCTGCAAAGATGTGTGATCGTTTTTGTTCAGCCCAGCTTTATCTTTTTGCAGAGGTAGTTGTACCCCGCCGTCATCACCTTGCCGCGCAGCCTCCACGGCAGCAGCATGGGGAATGACACATATGAAAAATATCTGAGCTTCCTGTAAAGCGCCCTGTCGCGCGCCTTTATGTGCGCCCACAGCGACTTCAAGTTCATTCTGCGCTCTTCGGAGTAATCGGCGCAGGTGAAGAACACCGTGTTGACCATTATCACTTCCAGCGAGTGCCACATGTAGTGTTTAAGGCCCTTTTCCATCGCGCCGATCTGCTTTAAGGTGTAGGCGTCGGTCATCTCGCGCATCACGCGCTGCTGCTGCAGGTACCTGCTGACTATGTTCTTTACGTTTACCGACTGGTCGGTGCGGCCTATGAAGTAGTGATACAGGTCGACGTCGAGATAGTACAGCGTGCGCATGAACGGCAGCGGCTTATACGCGAACAGGTTGTCGACGTAAAAGGTATGCTCGGGAAGAACGGTACCGCTTTCGAGCAGCTTTTCGCGCTTATACAGCAGCGCATGCATCAGCATCATCTTGGAAAAGCGGAACTTCTTCACTTCGTCCCAGCCGAATATCCTGCCCGCGGGCATCTTTTTGCGGTAGTGCGAAACGAAGGTATCGTTCACCGAGGGCTTGTCGTACACGAAGTTGGTTATATACATATCGGGCGATTGGCCCGCAGATATGTGCAATCGGATGGTATCGAGCAGCTTCGAAAGGGCGGCCTCGTCCAGCCAGTCGTCGGAGTCGACCACCTTGTAATACAGCCCATCGGCCGCCTTCAGCCCGGCATTTACGCCCGAGCCGTGACCGCCGTTGGGTTTGTCGATCACCTTGACTATGCCGGGAAAGTTTTCGCGGTAGGTATTGGCGATCTTCAGGGTGATGTCTGTAGAACCGTCGTTGACGATGATTATCTCTACGTCGTCTCCGCCCGTGAGCAGGCTGTCGATGCACTTCTTCATGTATGCCTGCGAGTTGTAGCAGGGCACGGCAAAACTTATAAGTTTCATATCATTTCCGTCGTTGCTTTATTTGTTTTGCGTGCTGCCCTTCAAGCAATCACAGTGTAACACAGGCGCACGCGAATTTCAATAGTTGTGGCGTAAACTGTCATTTTAATAGCATATTTGGTTACTTTGTAACACTTTGCGCCTTCAAAAGGCGCTTTTTTGCCGCCGGAGGCGTCACTTCATGAAGGCAATGAACGCCCTGTAATTGCTGTAGAGGTCGGCCTTGGATATAAGCTCCCACGGCGAGTGCATGGAAATTACGGGCACACCCAGATCGACCGTGTCGATGTTGAGATTTGCGACATACTTTGCAACGGTGCCGCCGCCGCCCGCGTCTACCCTGCCCAGCTCCGCAGTCTGCCATACTACGCCCTCCCTGTCGAACATGGCGCGCACCTCGCCCACGAACTCCGCATTGGCGTCGTTGGAACCGCTCTTGCCGCGCGCGCCTGTGAACTTGCTCATGCAGGTGCCGCAGGAGATCATGGCGGAGTTCATCTTTTCGAACACGCCGTCGAAGTTGGGGTCGTATGCGGCGGTTACGTCGGAGGAAAGGCACTTGGAGGCATAGCGCACCTTGCGGAAGTTTGCGCCGAGGGCCTCGCATATCTCCGCCATCAGGTCGGAATAAACCATGCTCTGCATGCCGGTGTTGCCCTCGCTGCCTATCTCCTCCTTGTCGACGAGCATGGCGAGCACCGTATGCCTGCTTTCGCAGTCGAGCACGGCGGTAAGCGCGGGGTATGCGCACACCCTGTCGTCGTGGCCGTAGGCGCCGACGAGCGAGCGGTCGAAGCCGACGTCGCGCGCGGGATAGGCGGGAACGGCGCACAGCTCTGCCGAGAGGAAGTCCTCCTCGCTCATGCCGTACTCCTTGTTGAGATAGCTGAGCACGGTGAGTTTTACCTTCTTTTTAACCGACTCGTCGGCGTAGGGCATGCCGCCAACCACCACGTTGAGCTGCTCGCCCTCGATTATCTTGCTGCCCGCCTTTGCCATCTGCTCGGCGCCGAGGTGGGGAAGCAGGTCGTCGATATAGAACACGGGCTCGTCGGCGTTTTCGCCCACCTTTATCTCCACCCTGCTGCCGTCTTTGAGCACGACTACGCCGTGCAGCGCAAGGGGAATGGCCGTCCACTGATACTTCTTTATGCCGCCGTAGTAGTGCGTTTTAAGGAAGCACATCCCGTCCTTTTCGTACAGCGGATTCTGCTTTACGTCGAGTCGGGGCGCGTCTATATGCGATACGATTATCCTGAGTCCGTCCTTTTCAAGATCCTCGGTGCCCACGCGGAACACGACTATGCCCTTGCCGCGGTTTACGAAATACTTCTTGTCGCCCGCGGCGAGCTTGTCGCCGAAGCTGAAGCGTGTAAAGCCCTTCGCCTCGGCAAGTTTTACGGCCTGCGCGCACGCCTCGCGCTCGGTCTTGGCCGCGTCGAGGAAGACCTTGTAACCTTCGGCGTAGTCGAACATCGCGGTGCGCTCCTCTTCGGAGGCGATCTCGAAATAGTTCTTCTTTACATACGCAAGCTCGTCGTAGCGGGCCTGCCCTTGGCTCTTATTTTCCTTCATGGTAAAAGCTCCTTGAAAATTTCTTATCCGACGGACATTATACCACCATTCGCCGGCAAACGCAATAGGTTTGGGCGGCATGTGCAAAGTTTGACGCGGCGGTCAGTCGTTGGCTTTGAGCGAACCGGTCATGTCTATGCCCAGGATCTTGGGCGACAGAATGAGGTCTGTTACGCCCGTGAACAGCATCATTATGCCGAACGCGAGGAAGTATGTGTACCACTTTACGTCGGCAAGCGAACCGAACCCGAGATAGCCGAGCACCGCCCACAGGAACAGCGCGCCGAGGCCTATGCCGGCCAGCACGCCGAACACCGCCATCATCATTATTTCGCGGTATATGTAGCCGAGGATCTCGCCCCTGCGGTAACCGAGCACGGCAAGGGTGGCTATCTCCCTCTTCCGCTCGCCTATGTTCATGTTGGTGAGGTTATATATCACAAACACGCACAGCAGCATGGCAAACGCGATTATTACCAGCGAAATGGGCTTTAACGAATCGCCCATGCCCGCGAAGGAACCGGATGTGACCGAGCCCGCTACGTTGAACAGTCCCAGCCCGGCAAAGGCGAGCACCGTTGCGCCCGCAACGGACACCACCGTCATGGCAAGGTGCTTTTTATAGCGGAATATGTTGCGCAGGCTGGATTTGTACCTGAACGGCAGCCTGTTCCATATGAAGCCGACGCGCTCGAGGAATATGCGCTTGACGGGCCTGGGCGCGCCCGCGACGAGCAGGCTTGCCGGCCGTTCTTTGAGTTTGCCGCGGCAGACGAGGTAAGTTACGGCGAGGACGGCGACGGCTATGGCCAGCGCGGAGACTATGCCCATGAGCGGGTACAGACCGCCCGTGACCGCGGGCATGAAGAAGATGGTGTCGAAGGCGGGGACTATTACGGCGGGAAGCAGCGGCAGCCCCACGGCAACGCCGAGCGCCGAAGCGACGAGCCAGCACGCCGCCGCCATGAACATATACTTGAACAGTACCCTGCCTTTGCCCATGCCCAGCGATTTGAGGCAGCCTATCTGCCCGCGCTCCTCCTCTATCATGCGCGACATCGTGGTCATCACCACGAGCGCGGCGACAAGAATGAAGAATGCCGGGAACGCCCATACGATCACGGTGACCTTGTCGAGGTAGCTTTCGGCGGTGATCATGCTCTTGTTCTGCGCGAGCGTGAGCACGGTAAACCCGTCGCCGAGCACCGCAGACAGCTCTTCCGCCCGTTCGACCGCTGCGTCCTTATAGCCCTGCGAAAAATAGTCGCCGCCAAGCCCCTCGACGCGCACATACGCGTCGGTATAGGGCATACGCACGGGCATATATGCCGACGAAAGATAGAAAATGTTTTCGAGAGGCTAGTTTTCGATCACGTCCGGCTCGCCCAGGCGGTCGAATATCAGCGGATTCGAGGCTATTCCCACGACCTTGCACTGCATGCCGGGCACGGTTACCTCGTCGCCGACGGAAAACTGTTCGGTATAGTCGCTGTGCCTCTCGGCGAGCACCTCGCCGTATGCAGCGGGCAGCCTGCCCTCTATACCGAGCGTATTTACCCCCGAAAGGAACTCGTCCAGCACATATATGCGGGTGTTTTTTCGCCCTGCACATCCATTACCGTGAGCGGCAGCACGTCCGACACGTATTCCTGCCCCGCTATCGCCTCCAGCTGCTCCTCCGGTATCCCGTCGGCAGAACCGGCCTTTACCGTCAGGTCGGGCACGTCCGACGCGGCGAGATAATTTTCCGGCGAACCTTCCACCGTGGGCGAGAGGGTGCCCAGCCCCGATACGAAAGCCACGCCCGGGAACATTATCACGGTGAGCGATATCAGCTTTGCGGCGTTGCCGACGAAGCTGCGCAGAATTGTTTTGAAATAGGCCTTCACAGGCGTCACCCGAAACTTGAAATATACAGTAAAATTATAAAAACTGCCCGCAGGTTTGTCAAGAACTGCGGGCAGCTTTATTGCCTGTTATACCCATTTTTCGGCGATATTGCAAAAATTCAGCCGCGGCGCCCCTTAAGTATCCGCTCGAATACCACGCCGTAGAAATGCTCTTCAGGAGTGGCGCGCAGGCAGTCCTGAACGAACACGGAAGCGCTGTCGGAGGCCTGTTCGAGCGTTTTGCCCGCAAGATATTCCGCGGTAAATACAGAGGCGAATATATCGCCCGTGCCGTGCTTGCTCACGGGCAGCTTTTCGCCCATTACGTAACTCACGCTGCCGTCCTCTTTCAGGATCGCTTCGCCTATCTTTCCGTCCAGCTCCACGCCCGTGACGACGGGTATGCCGACCGTGAGCTTTTTGAGCGAGGAGAGCAGCCCCTTAACATACTCCTCATTATACTCCGTCCTGTATTCCGTGCCGGTCAGAAAGCATGCCTCGGTCATATTTGGCAGGATTATGTCGGCGCGGCGCACAAGATGCGCCATCGCCCTTACGTAATCCATGTCGAAGCCGCCGTAGAGTTTGCCGTTGTCGGCAAACACGGGATCGATGACGATTAACCTGTCCTTTGCGGAAAATTCGTCGAAGGCCCTCTCGGCGGCGTCCATAAGCGGCGCCTTGCCGAGGTAGCCAAGAAGAAAGGCGTCGAACCTGAAACCGTTTTCCCTCCATACCGGGTAAATATTGTCCAGCTCGGGCGTGAGGTCGAGATAGCTCCACTTTTTGAACATGGTGTGGTTGGAGAGCACCGCCGTAGGCAGCACGCACGTCTCGTACCCGTACGCCGAGAGTATGGGCAGCGCCACGGTGAGCGAACACTGCCCCACGCACGAGAGGTCCTGTATAGTAAGTATCTTTTTATTATCCATATCGTTCTCCTTGCCCGCAAGCTGCGGATATTAAAGATTATAGTCAAATCTGATATCAATGTAATACCCAGACAGGGATAATTTGATAATACCAGATATGGTTATAAAAAAGCCTCCGCGCCGGCTTGGGACAAGACGGCGCGGAGTGGAGAAAAAAAAGGATTTTTCGGGTAAGGGTTTTGCCTCCCTTGCCCACGCATCGGTTATAGTATAGCGCACAGATGCAATAAAATCAGCACAGAGTTGTAATAAATTAGTAAAATTTTAACTTTTCGAAAAAAAATTTGCCCGCGCGAAAAGTAACCCACCCGCCTAGCGGGTGGTTCTTCATTTTCGGGCATAGCCCTAGTTTACTAGTCCGAGCGCCACGCGCTCATTTGTCGACCTGCCAGTCGCTGCGCTTATTCCTTGCTAC
>DVIK01000080.1 GCA_018711385.1 Candidatus Coproplasma avistercoris | reverse complement strand
GAGGTATGCACCCTGCCCTGCGACTCCGTTTCGGGCACCCTCTGCACGCGGTGCACGCCGCTTTCGAATTTGAGCAGCTTGTAGGCGCCCCTGCCGCTGACGTTGAACACCACTTCCTTTATGCCGCCCAGCTCGGTCTCGTTCATGTCCACGACCTCAGTCTTCAGGCGGTGCCTTTCGCAGTAGCCCAGATACATGCGGTAGAGCTCTGCCGCGAACAGCGCCGCCTCGTCGCCGCCCGCGCCGCCGCGGATCTCGACTATGCAGTTCCTGTCGTCGTTCCTGTCCTTGGGCAAAAGGAGGATCCTGAGCTCCTCGGTTATGGCGGAGAGCTGCTTTTTCAGCCCCTCCTCCTCTTCGGAGAGCAGCGAGCGCATCTCGGCATCCTCCTCGGCGGCCAGTGCCTCCCGGGTCTGTTTCAGCCTGCGGTCCGTCTCCTTGTACTCGCCGTATTTTTCCGCAGTCTCCGAAAGTTCGGCCTGCTCCTTGGCAAGTTTTGCCCACTGCGCGCTGTCGGCTATGACGTCGGGGTCTGCCATTTTGCGCGAGAGCGCGGCATATTTATCGTAAATTTCTTCGAGTTTTTCAAAAAATACCATACCCTGTTCCGCAATTGCTTACAAATTGAGCGGCACATATGCCGCAGATAACGGGTAAACCGCGCCGCAGAAGTTCAGTCGTGAAATGTTGCGGAGCGGTTTAATATCTTTCCGCCGTAAAATTTACCGATCACCGCAGACGTTCTGTCCGCGATCTTTTTTATATTTTCAAGCGCGCAGAAGTCGCCGCCGCCCAGGTTGAAAAAGATGTTCCGCCCGTCGCGCAGCAGCGGCAGGACGGCGTCGCTGCCGAAGCCCTTAGGCTCCGCGACGGAGAAATACACGAACAGCTCGGGGGCATTGTATTCGCGGGCGACGAGCTGCATATGCGGATACAGCGAGGCGGCGTCCGCGTCGTAGGCGACATGCGTGCCGCTGCCCACAAAGTAACCTGCGGCAGCCACCTCCTCCCAGCGCAGAAACTTGCATTGCCTGCCGGATATGCCGCGGCGAAGCGCTATTCCGTCGTCCGTGAACACCGGCCGGGCTCCCCAACGGCGTATGACCTTTTTCATCGCCCCCCCGTAAAGGCCGCCTTAATTTTAAGCGGCGGCGCGTTGCCGCGCCGCCGCACCGTGCGGCCGTATTCTTTATCCGCAATTATCAGAAGGCTATTTTAAGGAATCGTTCCTTGCCCTCGAGATCCTTGATGACAATGGCGTAGTCGCGCTTTTCGAACAGGCGGAGCACGTCGCTTGCCTGGTCCTCGCCCACCTCGAGGATGAGCATGCCGCCGCGCGCGACGTAGCGGTTGGCCTCCCTTGCCAGCCTGCGGTAAAAGTCGAGGCCGTCGGCGCCGCCGTCGAGGGCGATGCGCGGTTCGAAGTCCTTTACCTCCCTGTCGAGGGAAGCTATTTCGCCGCTGCGGATATAGGGCGGGTTGCAGACGATGAGGTTGAACCTGCCGCGGATATTTTCGAACAGGTCGGTGCGCACGAAGTGCACCGTTACGTTGTTGAGCTCTGCGTTCTCCTGCGCGAGCATGAGCGCCGCGTCGGAGATATCCGCCGCCGTGACGGATACGTTTTTACCCGCGCAACCCTTGGCTATGGCCACCGCGAGGCAGCCGCTGCCGGTGCACATATCGAGCACCTTGTCGCCCGCCTCCGCAGTCTTTACCGCTATTTCGGCAAGCTGTTCGGTCTCCTGGCGGGGGATGAGCGCGCGCTCGTCGACCTTTATTTTGCAGCCGTAAAAGTCCACGTCGCCCATTATATACCACAGCGGGCGGCCGGTGAGCCTCTCCTTTACGATGGCCTCTATCTTTTTGCTCTCCGAAGCGGAGACCACCCTTTCGGTTGCAAGATCGCTGCGGTTTATGCCCAGCGTGAGCGAATATATCCACTCGGCGTCGCTCTCGTCGATGCCGTTTTCGGCGAAAAGTTTTTTGGTGTCCGCCAGCTTCTGCGTGAGCCTGCCGCTCGTTATGAACGAAGTTTCGGGCAGGGCGGGGTCGGCGTCCATTTCGAGCACCTTTTCGAACGCGGCGATGGCGACCTCGGCCATGCTCTCGTCCGGTTCGCGGGTGGTGAACACCTTCTGGATGAAGTAACCGGGCAGCCTGAGCACGTTTATGACGGGATTGTCGAACCTTGCCACGAGCTTGAGGATCTCGTAAGAGATGCCGGCGATGACGGGCAGGAGCACCACCTCGATGCCCAGCCGCGCCAGAAATTCCAGCACGCCGTTTTCGATGGAACCGACGTTGAGCGCCCACGTCACCAGCGAAATGACGAGGATGTTTATGGCTATGACTATGAACAGGAAAGAGGTGCCGCAGCGCGGGTGCAGGCGGGAACACTTCATGACGTTTTCCGCGGTGAGGGGCATGCCCAGCTCGTAACAGGTGATCGTCTTGTGTTCGGCGCCGTGATACATGTACAGCCTGCGGATGTCCTTCATGATGAGGATCAGTCCCAGATATGCGAAAAAGATGGCCAGCTTGAACACGCCGAGCAACACGTAGCGCCAGGCGCTGTCTTCAAGCGAGGGGAACGCGCGGACGAGCGCGTCCGTCGCAAAGTTAGGCAACACTATAAAAAGGCCTATGGCGAGCGCGACGCCGATTATCACCGATATCGTGGAGATCACGCTCATCAGGCTTATCTTGCACTTTTCGGCAAGCCACTTTTCCAGCCCGCCGGCCTCCTCTTCCTCGCCGTAGACTTCGGCGGACCGCATGAGGGTGCGCGTGCCCCTTACGAGGCTGTTGAACATGTTAACAACGCCCCGCACGAAGGGTATCTTTGCGGCGCGCGCGGCGGCGGGAGATCTCGAGATGCGCCTGGTTTCGATCTGTATCTGGCCGTCTGGATCGCGCACGGCGGTGGCCATGCACGTCTTGCCCATCATCATCACGCCCTCGAGCACAGCCTGCCCGCCTATCGAACAGGTTATTCGCTTTTTTCTTTTATTCTTTGCCATAATTCAAGCGTCCGCATATATTATATGCCGCCCGTGCGCGGCACTACGCCTACAAAAGGAAAATAAGCGGCCCCCGAAAATGAAGGAGCCGCTCTTTTTTACATATTGTATCTTTTCTTGAACTTATCCACACGGCCGCCGGTATCAACGAGCTTCTGCTTGCCTGTAAAGAACGGGTGGCACTTGTTGCAGATATCCACTTTAAGAGTGTCCGCATTCTTGGTGGTACCCGTCTTGAAGGTTTCGCCGCATGCGCATACAACCGTCACTTCGTGATATTTGGGATGTATATCGGGCTTCACTTTCTTCACCTCGCATTAGATTTGAATACTCACATATTATATATCATAATTGCCCGCCCGTCAACCAATTTTCCGCCCGCGCGCAAAAAATTTTGGACGCCCCGTTCTTTTTTGCGGCCGCGCGTCCGCCTTCAAAATGCGCCGGCCGTAATTTTTTAGTTGCGTTTGCGGCAAATTGTGAGTATAATGTAAGCGTAATTATGGATAACTGGATTTTGAAAAATGCCGCTCTGCTCGTAAACGAGCCGGCAAAGGACCGCCCCGTCGCAGAGGGCGAGGTGAAGGTAAAGGTGAGCTATGTGCTCGCCTCGAACTACGACGCCGTGCTCTATTCGGGCGACGGCGGAGTGCGCTATCCCAAGACGATAGGCAGGTTTGCCGTGGGCAGGGTGACCGAGACCTGCGGCGAATGTTACGGCGTGGAAAAGAATATGCGCGTGCTGCTCTGTCCCGCGCGCAGCTGCGGCAACTGTTTAAGCTGCAGGACGGGCAAAGAGGAGAAGTGCGCCTCCCCCGCCATAGCGGGCAGGGACTTCAACGGCTTTTTGCGCGACTTTGTGGTGTGCAAAAGCGCCGACGTGGCGCCGCTGCCCGATTCTGTGAGCGACATAGACGCGCTGTGCGCCGAGTCCGTAGCGGTGGCCGAAAAGGTCTGCGACAGACTGAAACTGCCCACGGGCAGCAGGGTGGCGGTGATAGGCGGCAACTTTACGGGCAACATAATTGCGCAGGTGCTGCAATATCACAAACTGATACCCATCGTGATAGACAACAACCCCGCTTCGCTTGAAAAGGCGCGCAGCTGCGGCATTTACTATTCGTACGAGGCCGACGAAACGCTCACCGAAAACATAATGGAGGCGACGAGCGGACAGCTGTGCGACGCCGCGGTGTACACCACCTGCTCCAGGCTGGACCCCGCGCTGACCATACGCACCATATCCGACGGAAAACTTGCCGTGCTTGCAGGCTTCGCACCAATAAATTTCAACATACCCGCGCGCGAACTGTGCGACAAGGATGCCACCCTTTCGAGCGTGATGAACGGCTACGGCTACACCGACACCGCGATAAACCTGCTCGTGCACAGGGCGGTGGATACCTCGGTATTCGAAAAGGAGATACTAACAGAATTCGATCCCAACGCCGTGTACAGATCGCTTGCGGAGAGCGCGTCGGCAAAGCGCAACAAGATGACGATATTCAAACTGATAATATAAGCCGCGATATGCCGAAAGTGATAGTTTCCGACCTCGACGGGACGCTGCTCCCGCCGAGCAAAATAATGCCCGCGGAGATCTTTCCGCTGATAGAAAAGATGTACGCGCGCGGCATTACGTTCGTGCCGGCGAGCGGAAGGCAGCTGCCCAATCTTAAAAAGTTGTTTGCCCCCGCCTTGGGCAGTATAGCCATTATCGCCGAAAACGGCGGGCTTGCCTGGCTGGGCGGCAGAATAATCTACTGCAATCCCACCCCCGCCGACGACGTGCTGTACGCGCTGGACATAATAAAACGGGAAAAGGACCTGTTCCCGCTGTGCAGCGGAGTGGACTGCGCCTATTACGATTCGGACGACAGCCTGTTCGAAGAAGTGTTGCTGCGCTCCTATTCGAGCGCGCGCAGGGTAACGGATCTTGAGAGCGCGGTAAAGCACAACACCATACTAAAAATTTCGGTGTGGGACAAGCTGCCCGCAGCCGAACACGCCGCCGGCGCGCTGATGCCCGCCATAGAGGGGCTGCGCGTAAAGGTCTCGGGCTACGACTGGCTGGACGTGTGCACGCCCGGCGCCAACAAGGGCGAGGCGCTGAAAGCGCTGCTGCATGAACTGCATGCAGACAGTTCTGAGTGCGTTGCCTTCGGCGACCACATGAACGACCTTGAAATGCTGCAGGCGAGCGGCAGGGCGTTCGTCACCGCCAACGGCTTCCCCGAACTTAAGGCGAGGATAGGCAACGTGATACCTTCGAACGCGCAGAACGGCGTGATAGAAAAGATCAAGGAGTTGTTATGAAACTTTTGATAGCTTCCGACATACACGGCTCGGCCGCATGGTGCGAAAAGCTGCTCGAAGCGTTTGAACGCGAAGAGGCGGACAGGCTGCTGCTTTTGGGCGACATACTCTACCACGGCCCGAGGAACCCCTTGCCCGACGGCTACGCGCCCCACAAAGTGGCGGAAATGCTGAACGGCGTAGCGGAAAAGGTGATCTGCGTGCGCGGCAACTGCGACAGCGAGGTCGACCAGATGGTGCTCGGCTTTCCATGCCTTTCCGACTACGCGCTGGTGTGCGCCGACGGCGTGAACATATACCTTTCGCACGGGCACCGCGCCGTGCCGCCCATGCGCGGCGGCGACGTGTATGTGACCGGGCACACGCACGTCCCGCTTGCGGAAAGAGAGGGCTTTTTACACCTCAACCCCGGCTCGGTAAGCCTGCCCAAGGAGAACAGCGGGCGCGGATATATACTGTATTCGGACAAAAAGTTTTCGTTCAGGACGCTTGACGGCGAAGAATATAAAAACGTAAGCATTTAAGACGGAAGGGGGAAAGATGGAGAACGTTACATTCACGCTGAACAACGGCGTAAAGATGCCCGCCGCGGGGCTGGGCGTATTTCAGGTAACGGACAGAAAACAGTGCATAGATGCGGTGATATGCGCGATCGAAAACGGTTACCGCATGATAGACACCGCCGCCGTTTACGGCAACGAGGAGGCCGTTGGCGAAGCCGTACGCCTGTGCGGCGTGCCGCGCGAACAGCTGTTTGTTACCAGCAAGCTGTGGTTTTCCGACTGCGGCTACGGCCGGGCGAAGAGGGCGCTTGAAAGCTCGCTTAAAAAACTGGGGCTGGACTACATCGATCTGTACCTGATACACGAGCCCTACGGCTGGCTGAAGCGGACGTGGCGCGCGCTCGAAGAGTGCGTCGACGAGGGCAAGGTACGCGCGATAGGCGTATCCAACTTCGGCATAAACGACCTGATAAACATCATGGACGACGCGCGCATTAAGCCCGCAGTGGACCAGATAGAGCTGCACCCCTTCTATCAGCGCAGGGAACTGCTCGGATTCCTGCGCGAAAAGGACATCCTGCCCGAGGCGTGGGCGCCCTTTGCCGAGGGAAAGCACGGCATATTTCAAAGCCCCATACTCGCCGAGATAGCCGGGGTACACGGCTGCACGGCGGCGCAGGTGATACTCGCGTGGCTGCACGCGCAGGGCGCGGCAGTCATACCCAAGTCCGTCCGCCCCGAACGCATAGCCGAAAACGGCGACTTCTTCAGGGTAAAGCTGAGCGAAAGCGAGATCGCCGAAATAGACAGAATGGACCGCGGCGCAAGCCTTTTCCCCTGGGACAAGGGCATACGCAGGCCGCTGAGGAAGCTGGCCGGGTTCTTCCACCTCGCATTCTGAAAACTTACAAAATCATAAGCCGACGCGGCGTGCCGCGTCGGCTTTCTTTATCTTATATCAGTTAAATGCGGCATATATGCCGCCGTTTTGCTTACCACCTGAACGTGATGAAGTCCATTATCCGCGTTATGGACGAGCGCGCGGAGAGCGACCAGCCCGTAACCACGCCGCTCAAAAGCTCCATATCCACCGGCCCGAACGAGCGGCTGTCGGTGCTGTTCACGCGGTTGTCGCCCAGCACGTACATGCAGCCTTCCGGCACCTCCGTCGGGCGTATATCGCCCGTCCAGCCCTCTATTATATACGGCTCTTCGACCGTATGGGGCTGACCGTCCGCGCCCGCGCGCCAGAGCACGCCGTCCTCTGCCCACACGGTGTCGCCCGGCAGGCCTACCACGCGCTTGATGTATTCCTCGTTGCCGTGCTCGAACACCACTATGTCGCCGTAGTCGGGTTCGCCCCAGGCGTATATGAACAGGTAGTCGCCGCCGTGCAGCGTGGGATTCATCGAATCGCCGCTGACGCGTACGCCGATGAGGACGTTGGTGAATATCGCCACGAAAGCCAGGAACACTGCGGTGAGTCCCAAAAGAAAGCGCACCGTGCCGTAAAAATCGCCGTCGGGGTCGCGCCTCTCTTCCAGCCTTTCGGAGTATTCCGTTTCAATTTCAACAGCCCGCACGGCCGCCTCCTCCGCCTACACCTTTGCCCCGGGCACCGGCAAAAGGATGTTAAGCCTGAAAATATTGTCGCTTGCGTTTATCACCATTGTCCCGCCGTACTTCTCCACCACATTGCGCATGCTCTTGGTGCCGAAGCCGTGAAACTGCTTATCATGCTTGGTGGTTACCGGCAAGCCATCTTCGAACTCGATGGTGCCGGTATATCCGTTTTCCAGCCCGATATACACCATGCCGCGCGACTCGCGCACCATTAAGCTGACGGTACGTTTTTCCCTTTTATCCACTTTGGAGACGGCCTCTATGGCGTTGTCTATGGCGTTGCCGAACAGCGAATACACGTCGGAGACGTGCATGAAGCGCAGCAGGCTGCCGTCGACTATCCGCTCGAAGGATATATCCTTCTGCTCGCACTGCAGGCTCTTTTCGGTGAAGATGACGTCGAGCACTTCGTTGCCCGATTTTACGGTACTGTCGTAGATGGTGACCACCTTTTCTATCTCGGCGATCTGTTCGGGGGTAAGGATGTTGCGCATGCCCAGCAGCATGTGCTTTACGTCGTGCATCTTTATGTCGAACATCTCCATGTTCTTCTTTGTGATGTCGTACTGCTGCTTTTCGAGATGGTGCAGGTGCTGGAACAGCCTGTATTCATGCTCGCGCCTGCCCGCCTTTATAAGGCTGTACTGGATATACAGCGTGAAGAAACAGCACAGTATATCGTAGAGTGCATAGATGACGTAAAGTGAAAAATCCAGCGCACTGGAATACTGAAATACGGTGGTGTACAGAACGAGCGGTACTGCCAGCAAAACCGCCTGACGACCGGGGATATAGTCCTTTTCTATGTCCCTGAAACTGCGCCTGAAAATGAAATAGATGGCCACATATGCCGCAGCTATTATCAGGAAATATATAACTCCGCCCCATGCCGAGGGCACGCTTTGGGGCAGGGCGCGCCTTATCAGCTCGCCCAGCTTGTAAGAACCGTGCTGCGCCGAGTATGCAGCTATGCCCGTGAACAGGCTGAGCGAAAAACTGCGCTCGAAACAAAAGAATATCATCCCCACCGACAGCGCGAAATAGAGCACGAACTTTATTACGGGCACTATCTCCAGCCCCGCAAAGAGCACTTCGCGCTCGCCTATGGCATAAGCCCAGAACGCCGAAATAGCGCACAGCAACAGAAAGCTGCCCGCCGCGCGCAATGCGAACATCCTGCGCCGGGGGAAATGCACGGCAAAGATAAATATGCTGAACACCAGCTCGATTATATAACCGTGCAGATTGAGAAATTCAATGAAATCGCCCATTAAACGAAATTACCTTTACCCATCCACTCGGCAAGCTCGCGCATGAACCGGGCCTTACGAGGGTGGCTTATCTGCAACACATCGCCGTTGGTCATTCTGATCTCGAATCCGTCGACAGCCTCGATGAATTTGGGGTTTACGAGATAACAGCTGTTGCAGCGCAGAAAGGAGTAGGACCTGAGCTGCTCCTCCACCTTGGAGAGCGTGCCGTGCGAAACGACGTCGGCGCCCGGGGTATGGTATACAAGTTTATGCCCTATGATCTCAACATAATACAGCGTGCGCACGGAGATCCTGTTCAGTCCGTCGATGTTGGTTACCACGATGTGGTCGTCGGGATCGGTGCGGATAAGCTCGACCACCTTGCGCATCTTCACCTCGAAATCGCTGTATTTTACCGGTTTTAAGATAAAATCTATCGCATCGACGGAATATCCCTTTATGGCATACTTTGCCATGTTGGTGACGAATATCAGGCGGGTGTGCCTGTCGAATTTGCGGAAATACTCGGCGGCCGCCATGCCGTCGGTGCCGGGCATGAGGATATCCATGAACACAAGGTCTGCCATCAGCTTGCGTTCCGCCATGAAGTCGTTGGCATTGTCGAAACGCACGATCTGAAATTCCACGCCGTGGCTCTTTGAAAATTTATTCAGGCAGTCGGTGAGATGCTTTGCATCCTCGTTGTTGTCCTCCACTATTACGACGCGCATCAAAATTCCGTCCCTTACATTCTTTTCAAGCACCATTATAGCACATTCCTCCGTCCATGAAAACTAAATTCTGCACAAGAGCCCGCAATTACTTGCGGGCTCCCTGCACAGTTTTTTGCAAAATTGCCTTATATTGCCTTATTCCGTAACATCTTCGGACGATCCGCCGCTGCTCCCGGCCCAGTCTTCAAGCGGAAGATCTGTTACCTGATATGTGGCGCCGTCTGCTACATATGTGCCCGTAGCCGCATCAGGATCAGCGCCGGAAACCACGTTGGGCGGAGTCTGATTAGTGCCGTAAGCATTAAATGTGCCGTAAACTTCCACGCGGTAATTATTCTGCGCTCCGTCCCATATCCCGTAAGCCGCAACAAAACCCACACTGTTGAGCGTTGCGTTTACGCCGATATACAGGCTGCCGCCAGCGGTATTCATACTGAACGCAGGATTTGCCGCCTGCTTGTTTTCCAATGTAACAGTACCGCTGTAAAGTTTCCAGTCCATACCGTTGTAGCCACTGTCGCTGAACGTGTTGGTTTCAACGCCGTTTACCGCGCCGTCTACAAGTATATAAAGTTCAGGCGCAACGGAGCCGTCCTCCGCACCAAACGTAAGGTTTGCCACCTTAAATGTGCAGGTAGTGCTTACGTCCGACAAAATCACAAGATTATCGAGAGTTGATATAAATTCGTTGGTCACGGTAAGTTTACCCGCACCGCGAATAGTGACAGATACATTGTTGTGTCCCAAATCTATACTTGCATTGAACGACGGTATAGTCACGTCCTCAGCGACTTCTATAACAACATTGTTATTGAACGTGGTAATGTTCAGCCCGTCCGCATAGACGCCGCCCTCGCCCGTGTTTTCGGCGGTGAGTGTTATAACGAACTCGGCGTTATCGCCACCCTTTGTTACGTCATACTCTATGCCGTAACCGGCGAACTGCTCATCGTAGCATGCATAAGGCGAATCAAAAGCCTGTCCGTTTATCGTTACCTTTCGATTGCCGTAAACTTCCACACGCTCTTCGTGTTCACAGACACAAATTTGGTAGAAAGTACCGTTGGCGCCGTCGACGCCCGCCTCGTACCGCGAAGAGGTGTAGTTGTGACCTACGTTAATGCTGTAAGCCGTCTCGTGCCCGTCGTAAGTTACCTTGACGGACTGTTCGCCGGTGAGCGAACCGAGATCTTCGATCGCCTGCACTTCAAAGCCATCGACGGCTACCTGCCTGCCGCTTGCATATACCTCGTAGACCGCAAGCCCGTCGGACGAGAAGGTCTCGCCGTGCAAAAACTGCGTCTTTGCGCCGGAAGCGTCCGCCCGTATGCCCGTAACAGAGTCGTCGGAAACGGTTATCTCTATGTCGAACACCTTACTGTCGTACAGCACGCGGACTTTGAGAGTGCCCGCCTCGAGTTCTTTACCATAGCTGTTGAGATTTTCGCGCGTTTCGGCATCGTAGAACTGTATCGTGCCATCGGCAATGTTTTCGGCGGTGGCAACTATATTGTCGTTCCGGCCATCGGTGAGGGTATAATTTATGGTGATGCCTGTGCCGTCGAATACGCTGCCCGCGATAAACTGCTTATCTTCGGGGACAGTAACTTTGATTATCTCCTTAGTTTCCGTCCAGCCCATGAACTTGGCGTGCCATTCGTTGCTGCTCACCTTGAAGCGCATTGCCTCCACGTCCTTTTCGTCGTCGCCCAACTCCACGAATAGCGCGCCGTTGTTATCGCTCCAGATATCGTTGAGCACTGCCTCGGATATGCCCTCGCTTGCAAATTCGCTCTTCCAGCCGGGCATGGTATAACTGAATTCAAGGCCGAACATTTTATAGCCTTCCCCGTCGCTGTACAGGTACATGCCGCTCATCGTGGCGCTTTCTTCATTGCTGCCGCCGCCCGCGCGGTCGCTTATATACAGAGTGAGGCTTGCGTCGTCGGCTTTTGAATTGGTAAACTCTATGACATCCCTTTCTTCGTCTGCGACATCGGGAACCACGGCTATCTGATATCCGGCCTGCTTGCCGCCGTAAGTTACCGTGGCCTGCTTTACGCCCGCGGCGGATATGTCGGCGACTACATCAAAGCCGCTATAGATAAGCGATTCGGAACCATCGGTATAGTGCGCGGTAACTTCGAGGCCGTCGTAACCGAACGTACCGCCCGCCGTGAACAGCGTCTGCACCCCGGAGGCGTCTACGGTGATGCTCTCCAGCGCCATTGTGCGCAGATCTTTAAGGTAGAGCGTCCCTTCGCCCTGCAGCGAAAGCGTTGCCCTGCCTTCGTCAAAATTGACTCCGTCAACTCTTATAGTCTGCCAGCCGTCCGCAAGGGTGCCCGTGCCGCTGTATAGCTCGCTGCCGCCCTGCATTATCTTATAGCCGTCGCTGCCGCCGTACCATGCCTCGGCAATGAGGGTGGCCTCGCCTGAAGCGCCCTCCACCTCGATTTCCGATTCTACGGCGGATATATCGTATTCGGCGGTGAGCGGAGCGGGGCTCGATTGTAGCGAAATATCGAACTGCACGCTGCCCGTGCCCGCACCCGCAGTGTTTTCGTAAGTTATGAACATATGGTATGTGACTCTGCCCTCGCCCATATTGCCTTCGATATAGCCCGCGTCTTCCAGCGCGACGTGGCTCCACCCGGTGAGCGTGCCGTCGGTGCCCTCTGCGTTGAGCGCAAAGCAGGTGACGTATACATTGCCGAGCAGCGCGGCGGAATTCGGATATTCACCCGTGAGCAGCTCGAGCCCGTAAAATATGGGGCTCTGCACCTCGCGCGAGACGTTGAACTTTGCCTGGGCAACGCCGGCGGGGTCCTGCGCGGCGAGTTCCGTCGCCTGCGCGTAAGTTTCGGGCGCAAACTGTCCGCCCGTCAGCGGCGTAAGGTCCGCGCTGAATATGGCAGAGTCCGACCCGCCCTCGTCGGTCAGAAACATCTGCGCATTGCCGATCTGTAAAGTGTTCCGGCTGTTGAGCTGGTGCCTTACGTAATAGGCATAAACGGCAGTGCCCACGCTCGCCGCCACAGACAGCGCGCACACCGTTGCCAGCGCAACTATAGTCCTTTTTTTATTCATCTTACCTCTCCTCACTCTTCAAGTGCCGAAAGCTCGAGCGAAAAGCCGAGCGTCCTGCCCGCATTTGCTGCGGGCGAATCCTTTTCCAGCCATATCTGCAGCCCTACTTCGGCGGAGGTCTCCGCCTTCGGGCTGGTATACAGCGCCATGCCGTCTGCAAAGTCTGAAGCGGTGCCTCCGTTCACCGAGACGACCAGCCCCGGGATATCCTGCTGTCCTTCGTCGTAGACCACCCTGAGCACCATGCGCACGGCAGCGTCCGAACTTATCCTGACAGTTGCGCTCTCTACCGCGTCGCCGTCGGCGGGGACCTCGCCCGCTATCGGGTAAAGCTCCGTCTGCGATGTGAAGTACGCCGTCTGACTGTCGAAACTCAGCGTTATCGGCTGCTCTTCGCCGTCGCCGCAGCCCGCGGCAAGCCCCAGCGCGCATACGGCCGCAAATGCCAGCGCCGCCAATTTTTTCTTCATTTAATGCCGCCTCCTTTCCATGCGGTAAAAACGCCTTTGGCAGGGAGTTTCCTCCCCGCCTCGACATTCCGGAAAAACGATATTGCCCGAACCGTGTTTGCCTGTTTTGGAATTAGTGCCCTTATTCCCCAGCAACCGTAAGCAATACGGAGAGGGTAACTGTATTATATTCGGGCGCGCTCTCCCTTTCGTTCATCGTTACGGTAATGATGATAGAACCGTCTTCAACGGCGCCGTTTTCCGGAACTGCTTCCGTCTGCATTGCCGTTACGGTAAAGTCACTATCCACATTGCTCTCGCCTTCGTCTTTAAGTTCCCAGCTTATCGTAACATCGTCGGCAGTATGGCCTGTGAGGTCGATATCGTAGGTGAAAGTCGCGCTGTCGCCCGGATAGAGCGGCGTTGTATGATCTTCGCCGCCGCTTATAACTACGGTGTCGACTTCCTTGCCCACGGTAAGGGTGTTGTCGGCATTGAGGGTGCGGCTCTGATAGACCGCGAGAGCGGTGACGCCGGCAATGGCGGTCACGCACAGCGCCGCCACCGCGCCGATAAGTATTTTTTTGGCAGTGGTTGCCTTCATTTAATTTTCCTCCAGAATCAATAAGTTTTTTGATATTTGAATGATCCGGGCAAGATCAGTTATGCCGTTATAAAGGCGGACTGCCCGCCGGTAATTCACTCCGGCAACGCTTGAGCCGTATGGCGGGAATTTAGCTGAAACGGGTAATCAAGTTATTCGGCGCCCTGCCAGTCTTCAAGCGCAAGTTCACCGTTATATGCGCCGTTTTCACCCACATAAGTGCCTGCCTGGTCAGACGAGGCGGCTTCGGAATTGTTTTGAGGAGCGCCGCAGCCGTAGGCGTTGAACGTGCCTTCGACCTGCAGGTAGTACTGCGAGCCGCCCCATACGCCGTATGCCGCGCCGAAGTTGACTACGTTTACGGTTGCACCCTCGGCGATATACATGCGGTCGCCGGGTGCACCGAAGTTGACGCCCGAATAAGCGTTCATGTCGTTGTGTACTGTAAGCGTACCGCTGAGCACGCGCACCTGCATGGAACCGCCACTCACGCCGCCTATGCCGTTTGCCTCTGCATTTATATGCACATATACTTCAGGTGTAACGGTGCCGGCCTCGTTGCCGATATTGAAGTTGCGCACCATGAGCGGATTTGTGAATACCATGTCGGCAAGCACGTTGAACGAACCCTTACCCTGATCCACAAAGTTTTCCACGGTAAGGCAGCCGGTGCCCTGAACAGTCGTGGAGCCGTTACTGCCGTTTATAGTTATGGTACCAATGGAAGCCTCGCCGCTGACTTCAATTATCTCGTGATGGTCATCCACTGTGGTATAATTGCCCACATGAGCGCCGTCGGCAAGCGAGAGGTTCACTCCTTTGAATATAGCCATGCTTATTGCGTCGACCGAGGAATTTGCCCCGACATTGATTACCGCGACGATTGCGTTTACGCCGTTCGAACCGTCGCCGAAATTTACAGTGCCCACGGCCATATTCTGCGCAATGTTAAGCGTTACCGTGTTGGCTCCGTTGGGCGTTACGTTTACGTTTATCTTTGCTGCACCCTCTTCGAAATTGACTATGACGTTATTATTGGCCGTAGCGATATTCAGCCCTTCCGCATAGACGCCGCCTGCTCCCGTATTTTCGGCAGTGAGCGTTATGACGAACTCGGCGTCCATTTCGCCTTTGGAAACATCATAAGTTACGCCGTATGCCGCGTTTGCCGAATCATAGCCCGTTGCGGGGAAGAAATCCGTGCCGTTTATGCTTACCTTTCTGTCGCCGTAAACTTCCACCTCTTCGCTGTACCCGCAGGAACTGCAGGTGCGGTGGAACGTACCGTCTTCATCGCGTGAAGAAGTAAAGTTGTGATTTACAGTTATATCGTAGGAGACAGAGAGCTCGCCGTAAGTTACAGTTACTTTATAGGTGCCCGGCGTTTTCATTTGCTCTGCCGTGGGCAGCGTGACGGTATATCCGCCTTCGCCCTCAGGAAGCTGTTTTGCAACGCCGTTTTCATCTATTAAGGTAACGACCAGTCCCGCTGCGGAAGGCGTGTCGCCCTCAGTAAACGTGCGCGTGCCGCCGGAAATTTCAAGGTATGCCGTACCTTCGGTCACCTCGATGGTTATATCGAACACTTTACTGTCGTACATGACGCGCATTTCCAGTTCGCCCACGACGAGATCGTAGTCATCCGCTCTCATGCTTTCGCGCGTTTCGCAGTCGAAGAACTGTATCGTGCCGTCATTTATGTTGGCTTCGGTCGCGGTTATCTGACCCTTCTGACCGTCGGTGAGAGTGTAATCTATAATTATGCCCGTACCGTCGAACGGAAGATTGGCGCTGAACACCTTGTCCTCGGGAATGGTAACTTTATCTATCGAGGCGACTTCCGTCCAGCCGAGTACCTTGGTGTGCCATTCGTTGCCGCTCGCCTTGAAGCGCATTGCCTCCACGCCCTTGGTTTCGTCGCCCAGCTCTACAAACAGCGCGCTGTTATCCTCGCTCCAGAAATCATTGAAGGGGGTTTCATACACGCCTACGGTGTTGAACTGACTCGCCCAACCCGAAGCAACATAGGCGAAATCGAAGTTGAACGACTGATAGCCGCTCGCGTCTTTGTAGATGTATATGCCCTTTGCCGTGGAATCGGTGGTGTTGGTGCTCTTATCGGGCATACGCTCGGTTATGTACAGCGTGAGCGAAGCGTTTTCGTCCCTGCTGACAAATCCGATCGTCATATCCTCGTCGACGTCGGGAATTACGGCAACAGTGTACTGAGCGCTGTCTTCGCCGTAAGTTACAGTTACCGTATAGGCGCCCGCACCGCTGAATTCAGGAGCGGTAACGGTATAGCCGCCCTCGCCTTCGGCAAGCCCGGTCTCATCCTCGCCGTCCTTTAAGAATACTTTGAGCCCTGCCGCAGTGAATGCTTCACCCGGCTGGAATTCGCGCTGTACTTCAGTGAGGTCGAGGCGGAGTGCAGATTGCTCCTCCGGAGGAAGGACGCTTTCGCTGATCGTTATTTTGTAATTCGCCGTAACGGTCGTTTCCGATTCGGTGTAGCTTACCTCCACCTGCTTTTCGCCGATGGAGGACATATCGGGAGGGGTTATAGTATAATCGGCGACCTCCTTTGAAGTGTCGTCCGAATATACCGCGCTTACTTTAAGCCCCTGCGCCGAGAACGCCTCGCCGAGGACATACTCCACCTTTACGGCGGAAGTATCCAGCGAAAGGGATTCGAGCTTTACCTCGTCCCCGCCGCCATCACCGCAGCCTGCGAATGCAAATACGCACGCCGCCGCTGCACATGCTGCAGATACTGCAAAAATTCTGAAAATTTTCATATAGGTTGCCCCCTTTTTTTTACGCCGCGGGATATGCAGGCACGCGCACCTGAGTGCTGCCCGCGCCCACAACGCCGCCGACGTTGTTTACTGCGTTTGTAAGATGAGAATCGTTGTTCGCGGAAAGGGCTATCGCCACCACGTTTTCAAGCGTTACGCCCGCCGAATCGGGCACGGATATGCCGCAATCGAGCACCACGCCGCCGTTCCAGAAATGGGTATATACGCCCATCGCCGTGCCTCTGAACGAGGTCACGTTTCCGTCCACGAAAAACGAGATCTGCGCCGCGCTGCCGCCGTCGCCGCCCGCGGGTATGTCGTAGGCTATCTCGCTCTGGAAGAAAATGACCTTGCCGCCGTTGCCCGCCCAATATACGTTGTTTTTGCGGAAGTGTTCGGAGAACAGCCCGTAGAAAGTCACGTCGTCGCCGTATACCGCTACGCCCGTATCCGCCCTGTTCACCTCCCAGCCGACGCCCGCAAGCGAGTTTGCCTGTTCGCGCCAGCGATGGCCGTGGTCGGCGCGCCACGTCCAGATGTTGTCCGCCACCACGCCGTCCGCCTCTATCACAAGGCAGGTGCCGACGCGCGTCGAGGCGTCGCTAGCCCCGCCCGCGCGGAAGAAGCAGTCGGCAAGCAGTATGCGCTGCGCGCCGCTGCCGCCCTGCACTTTCAGCAGAAAGTCGCTGTCGGCCGCGTCGAACAGCAGCCCCGCGACGGTGACGTCTTCACCCGAGGTCATCATGCAGCCCTGTCCGTTTGCGGGCACGAGCGTGGCAAGCCCGGCGCCGAGCACCACCGTGCCGTCGTTTGCGACGGAGAGAGGCTCTTCGAGAGTGTATATGCCCGGGGTAAGCAGCAGATGCATGCCATCTTTGAGCGCGGCATTCAGCGTTTTCGCGCTGTCGCCCTCCCTTGCCACATAGAAGTCCGAAAGGGGTATCACCCGCGCTTCCCCGTCCTCTTCGGGCAGGTACAGCCCCGAGCTGTCCGTCCTTAAAGAGGGGACAAACACGCTGTACGCGCCGTCCTCGAATATGAGATAGGGCTTTTCGCGTATGGCGGGCACGGCATCGACGACGGTGTTCCATGCGCCGTCCTCCCAGCCGTCCGAGGGCGAGCAGCCCTCCGCGTTGCCCGCGAACACCATATTCCACAGGCTGCCCTGCCAGCCGCCCCAGCTGCTGTTGCGCGAGAGCCACTGCTGCTGCGAGCCCGAGTTTACGGAGCCGGTAAAACTTGAATTTGCCATGAATCCGCCGCTGGACGCGCCCGTGTGCCAGAGATTGGCGCCGCCCGAAACATCTATGCCGCGCAGGTAGCAACCCTGCGAAACGGCCCACAGTATGTCGCTGCGAAAGCTGAGATTTTCTGCGCCGCGCCAGAAATTTATCAGCGCGTTGGTGTTCCATGTGTCGGTGCACCGCAGCGTGCGCAGGCTTACCTCCTCCGCCGACCTGCCCAGGCCGGAAAATGTGGTGTAAAAGCCCGCAGAGAGAGTTATTTCATCGGAATATTCGCCCGGCTTGAAGTAAAAGGCGTAGCGCGCGGAGGTGAAATGCGCCT
The DNA here is from genome assembly GCA_018711385.1 of Candidatus Coproplasma avistercoris. Classification (GTDB taxonomy): domain Bacteria; phylum Bacillota; class Clostridia; order Christensenellales; family Borkfalkiaceae; genus Coproplasma; species Coproplasma avistercoris. Next base: position 30,880 of record DVIK01000080.1, on the reverse strand, counting down.
CCTCCTGCTCCCCGTATGCGTTCTCTATAACGCGGGCGACGTCCCCGGGGTCGTCCGAAGGGGAAAAGATATACACGTTTTCGCCGAACAGTTCAAGTTCGCCGCCTACGAGTTCGCCGCCGAGCACGGCGTCGCCCCTGCGGGCGACTATCCTGTAATAGTCGGTGAATTTATAATCATCGTACTTATACCCCGTGCCGCGCACGTCTTCCGCGATGAGGGCATAGTTCCCGAAGCGGGAGGGCGCCCGATAGATATCGTAGGAGGTCGCGCCCTCCGTTCCGCTCCAAATTATGTTTGCGCCTTCAGTTCCGCCCTGTCCGCCCCCGTCCGGCCTGCAGCCGAACGCAAGGGCAAGACAGAACGTACTTATGAGGGCAAGTGTGAGCAGAATTATCTTTTTCATTTTACTGATAGGTATTGTATGGCGCAGTGAAATCCAGGATATCCGCAAAGAACAGACTGTCGCCCGAGAGCTGCTTTTCGGCAGTATCGACATTGACCGCCTTCGCCTTACAATAATCCGAAATGTCATAGCCCTGCGCGGCGAGTGAGTCGAGCCCCGCGGAGATGTCGAGCACGAGGTCGGGAGTTTCGTGCTGTGTCCACTTATTCAGTCCGCTGCCGCTCATGTAAGAATACATATTTGCACCCGTCACCGAAAATGTGCCACCCGCGGGAGCCGAGAGCGATACTTCATACTGTCCTTCGCCAGCTTCTGCGCGGGGCAGATAAGTATACGTGCCCGTAAATTCAGCCTCTACCGTAACGGCGGCATCCGCCCATCCGCTGTTGCGCAGATCTATGGTGTATGTATATGTATAGGTATAGTCACGCACGAGCTTTAAGCGTGCATTGATGACATAATCTACGAGAGCACCATCCTGAGCCGCAGGATATACAGTGCTGGTGAGAGTTGTCCTGTCTGCCGCCGGCTGATTGACGATGCAGGCGAGCTGTTCCGAATAATCGAAGTTTCCAGTGAGTGTGCTGTACGACGAGGGGTCAGGTTTTTCCTCCCCGTCTCCGCAGGCGGCAAAGAGCGTTGCCGAACCGCACAGCGCGGCGGCAAAAACAATTATTTTAAGCGCCTTTTTCATTTTTCCGCCTCCTTATGCCCTGTTGTCGAGCACGGCAAAATGCCAGTCTGCACGCGCGCCGCGGAATACGGTGCTTACGTAATTCACAGTCACCGTCACACGCATGTCGCCGCCCCAGTTGGCGTCGTCCACACCGTCCTGTACGGCCCAGTTATTAAGCGCCGCCGAGAGGAAATTGCTCGACCAGCCCTGCAGATAGTATTCAAACCTGTAAGTGGTGACCGTGCCGTCTGCCGCGGTATATACATATGTGCCGCGCGCACGCGATCCTTCGGCATCGCCGTCCTCGGTGTTGCGCTCCGCCTGCTCTATGTACAGAGTAAGCGTTTCCGCACCGCCGGAAACGTTATCGAAAGAAACGTAATGCGACATGCTCTGCATGGGCAGCGACATTGTACCGCCCTGACCGTTATCTATCAGCGCGAAGCCGGTGCTGACGTTGCCGCACTTTACCTCAAATGCACTGCCCTCGGTCGTGGCGGTGCAGGAGACGGAGTACATCTCCGGTTCGAGCACCACTGTGGTCGTCCAGTCGGGGTGTTCGGCGGGCAATGCAAATTCGGTGGGTTCGCCCGTGAGCTCCGCCCATACCACAAGCTGGTCGCTGCCCGTAAATACGGGGCTGCCGTTCGCGTCTATCCAGTACTGCGAGGGATATTCTTCTATGCTTATGTGGCGCACGCCGAACACCTTTACGGGGAATGTACCGCTGTGCACGGTGTCGCCTTCCTGCCAGCTGACCTGCACGTTCTTTAATCCCGCGGAGGTCATGTCCGCCTCCACCGTGCAGTCCGCGCCGTCTATGACCGTTCCGTCTTCCAGCTCTAAGGAGTAGTCCTCGGGAGAAATAGTCTCGTTCACAAGGTACTCGGTACGCATACCCTCGCGCAGCTTCACCGTTGCGGGGGCATATATGAGTTCGCCAACCGGGGTGCTTCCGCCCGCCCATACAAGCAGGGGAACGGCAAGCACGATGGTAACGATTATTACTGCGCCATAGATTATTACATTGCGCCTGTTGTGTGAAACAAAATCTTTTACTGCCTGCAAAACTTTCATGCTCTGTCCCCCTTCTCCTCTGCGGAACGGAGAGTAATGCGGAAGAAGGACGCCGCTATGGCAAGCACCGCAGCCACGGCGTACATCGCCACACCGGTTATCGTCTGCGGCACCGCCACGGCGTAGGTCTCCATATCGCCCATGTTTACAGTGAAATATGTAGCTATATTACCGAGGCCCGGCTTTATGAATTCCACCGCCGAAACGGCCAGTCCGAACACTATTATCAGGTAGAACGCCGCCAGCCACAGCGGCCTTTCGCCGTTATAGAGCGCGCCGGCGAGCAACACTATCATAGACCACAGCGCAAGCACCGTGAGCGCTATGACCGTGCGGCTGTATACAAAGCCGAACACATCGTAGGAGGAAAAGAAGTAGCAGAAACCTATAACCGTAAACAGCATTGACGCCGCAAGCAGATAAAAGCCGATGCCGGGCTTTTTTATTTTAAGCCGTTTCATTTTCCGCCTCCTCTGCAGCCGCATTGCTCTTTTTGCGTTCACCCAGCACATACAATACGCATGCCGCAGCCGCGCCGCCTATGCCGAGCACTGCGAACACGCCGGTGAACGCTTCTAACATAGTCTGCCACCATTCCTTCACGTCGGCGGTCACGGGGGTGTCCGCATCGTAACCGTTGAGCGCGCTTGAATTGGCTATGGAATACATATAGTAGTGCATATTGTCGTAGAGCGCCTGCATCATGTTCGGATCGCGCGAAACTGACGCGGCGTTATATTCCGTCCAGTTGTTCGCCGAATTGTAAGAGCCGTAAGCCATGAACGTGACGTTGTTTATCACGCAGTCGGTGGGATTGAAGTAGTAATCTCCCGAAACATAGTCGGTGGATATAAGCCCCTTGAAGCCCCACTCGCCGCGCAGGATATCCTTCATCATGCCGGTATGCGCGTTGCCGTCGGTGACGCCCACGCGCGAGAACGAGGACATCAGTCCGAGCGCGTTCACCGTGTGGCCGAGCGAGTTCACATAGTCGATATCCTCGATTATGCCCTGGAAGGCACGCAGCTCCGTCTCTCTGCCGGACTGTTCGTTGAAGAACTGCGAAAGGCCCTCGCGGTAGGTCTCCTGTGTGTTGAAGGCGAAGTGCTTTGCCGCAAGTATGGCTCCCTTTTCCAGCCCGCCGCCCACGAACGCCGTGCCGCACAGGTTTGTAAGCATGGGATCTTCGCTGTAATATTCGTGATTGCGCGAATTGAACGGCGTGCGGTGAAGGTTAAGGCCGGGCGCCCACATTATGGGGCTGCGGTTCCACAGCGTATCCTCGCCGTATATCTTGCCCTGTTCGCGTATAAGTTCAAGATTGAACGTAGCGGCGGTAACGGGCTGGCAGCACATATCACTGGTATAGTAGCCGTAGTTGGGGTCGCTCCTCGGTATTGCCATCGTGCCTTCGGAAGGGGCGCGCTGGCCGAGCGTGCGGTTGATGCTGCCGTTGGGGCCGTCTATCTGCCATACCTCGGGCGCGCTCACCGACGACAGCGCGCGGCAGCGCGAACCGCCGTCCGGCGCGAAGTACCAAGCCTCGTCCACCGTTATCTGCGTCAGAAGGTAGTCCCACCGCTCGTCGTCGAACGAAGCGAGCTTCATTTCCGCGACGGACATGTTTTCGAGCTGGTTGCCGTCTTCGTCGTATTCAAGCGTATGGTCTACGCCGAACTCTATATCGGAGCTGCCCGTCCGGTAGGTATATACCCTGTTGTCCAGCCTGTCCGCCATATCGCCCGCTATGGATAGCGAGCCGTAACTTTTGGGGAAAGTGCCCTGCCAGTCGCTGCGCGAAAGGTAGGTGACCGTACCTTCGTTATAGTAGTTGTAATCGGCGTCCTGCAGCTGATTCTGCACCAGCCCACCGCTTTCGGTAGTCGAGAAGAACGTGCCGTTCACACCATTTCCGTCAAATGTTATTCCTTCGTAGGAAGGCGTCCAACCGACATAGCCTTCCGCCGCTATGGTGCCGTCTATCTCATACAGGTCGCCGCTGTCGGCGCCCTGTGCCTTGAGTATGTTGTTGAGCGCGTCGTGTGCACCGTTGCCTATCGAAAGGCCGTATTCGGCATTCTCTATTATCCAGCCGCCGGTGACGTTGTCGTGACTGTAACTTTCGTCGTAAGAGGCAAGGTACTTCATATCTACGGTGAGCGTGAGCGTCACAGGTTCGCTGCCCGGTTCGAGCACGTCCGTCTTGCCTATGGCGACCAGCTGCACGGCGCTCTTTTCCACACCGTGTTCTTTATCGTACTGAGTATAGGGCGACTGTGCATACAGCTGCACCGCGCACTTTGCTGCGACGTTGCCCGTGTTCTGCACCTCCACGTCCACCGATACGGTCTTGTTTTCGTAGTCGGCAACAAACGTTTCGGGCAGCAGGCGCTGCGTAAACGTGCTGTAAGAGAGGCCGTAGCCGAAGGGATAAACTACCTCGTCGGCGTAGTTCCAGCCGCCAGAGGAATACCTGCCCGCGCCCGTAGCGCCGTCTGCGCCGCCATTGCCGAGCACGCTGTCGGCATACCTCGTTTCATAATAGTAATAGCCCGTATATATGCCCTCCGCCATTACAACGTAGTGGTTGTCGTAGGCATGAGTAAAAGAGCCGGCGTTGCTCCACGTAAAGCTGCCCGTGCCGTCGGGCGCGCCGGTACCGAAATTTTGTGCAGCAGGAGAAGCAGAGGCGTCGGAGGCATAGATATCGGGCAGGTGGCCCGAGGGTGAGGCCTCGCCGCTTACAAGGCGCGCCACGCCGTTCATGCCATAGGCGCCGGGAAGGCCTATCCACAGTATGCCGTCTACGCCGTCGTCCTCCTGCACCTCCTTCAGCTCCATTGCAACGGCGCTGTTTACAAGCACTATCACATTATCGGAGACCTGCTTTGCCGTTTCTATCAGTCCGCGTTCGCTGTCGCTCAGGTGCAACGCGCTCTTCGCGCCGTCGGTGCCCGTTATTCCGCGCGTACCGGGGCGATAGTCGCGGCCCTCGCCGCTCGCCCTGCCTATCACCACGAAACAGGCGTCGCTGTATTCTGCGGCGTTCGGGATATCGCCGTAAGCCACCGCAGGTTCGTTTACGGCAAACTTTTCGTTGCCTACGCCCGCCTCGCCGCTGGCCTCGCTTCCGTTTGGAGGCGAAGGAAAGTTTTTGCCGGAATAGAAGTTTACCATTCCCGGGTTTATTTCGATATTCTGCGCGGCAAACGCCGTCTCCAGAGTTATGGGCGTATCAATGGTACCCTCTTCCACCATTACGGTGTCGGCATAGACACGGCTGCCCGTTATGCCTCCGTAAAAGGAAAGACCGCCGCTGGAACCCTGCACGGCATCGCGCACGCCGCCGTTACTGTCGTATGTGTATGCGCGCGAACCGAGAACGGTTACCTTTTTTACCTCCGATGAATCGCCGTCCTTCCAAAGGGGCAACGCGCCATTTTCGTTCTTGAGCAGAACGCTGCCCTCTTCCGAGAGCTGTTCGGCAACGGCCTTGCGCGCAGTAAGCATTTCGGTGGTACTGTCGTAATCGGAAGTAAATGCGTATGCCTCGGCAGAGCCTGCCTGCGCAGTCTCGCCGCCCAGCACGGTGTTGATCATCGCCTTGTATGAAGTTACCGTGGCGATGCCGGATACGCCCACCGTTAAAAAAGAATTATTGCAATACACAATTCGTAAACTTATTTTACCGCTTCCTAAATTTGGTGGGACTGAAAGCGCCCCGATGCGTTGCGCCGGAAAGTAAAAAACCGGCGGCGCGGGCCGAAGCCCGCGCCGCCATGTGCGCAAAATTTATAAATCATTTTGCATTATCCGCTCACCTGCGCTTTTTTACCGCAAGCACGATGAGTATCACCGCCGCAAGCACAAGTATTGCGGAGAGATAAACGTAGATGCCCGCGAAGCTCGAGGAGGAGTTGGTGTTGCCCAGCGCAACTTCGTCGACCACGTCTGCAACGTCGCCGAGCGAGGTCTGCAGCGCCGCAAGCTCTGCCGAGATGGCCGAAAGATCTGCGCTGCTGTCGCCGTCGAGCGAAGCTATCGCCTGCTCCAATTTGTCTGCCGAGGTCTGCAATGCATTCAGCTTTCCGAGCAGTTCGAGCTTATCTGCCGCAGCCGTATCGGCAAGGTTCTTTATGTCCGCCTTTACGCCCGCGATATCCTTCTCTATGCCTGCAAGCGCGCTGTCTACAGCCGCCTTGTAGCCGCTTATCGCCTGAGTAAGCGCTTCCTGCGCCGTGGTGAGGCCGGCTATCGTGCCGTCGATACCTCTAAGAGCGGTGTCTACGCTGTCCAGCCTGCCGCCGAGCGTGTTGCCGAGGGTGTCGACCTTATTGCCCGCGGTTTCCGCAGCCGTCTGTGCCGCCGCTATCGCCGTTTTGAGCGCAGTTATGTCGCTGTCGTCGGGCAGGGCCGCTACCGCCGAGGTGAGGCTATTGAGCTTGGTGTTTATGCCGCTCATAGCCGTATTGAAAGTCTGCGTGAAGGATGCAAACGCCTCGGTTATCGCGCTGCTTACGCCGCCTATCACGGCTTCGTCCAGCCCGTCTATCTTGTCGACTTCAGCCTTGATCGCGGTAAGCTGTTCGGTTACGCCGCTGAGCGCATTTGTGAGCGCCTGCGCAAGCTCGTCGTTGGTGGGAAGATTGTCGAGCTTAGCAGAGATCTCTGCGAACTCCTCGGTCATACTGCTTATCAGGGTATCCACCGACGACTTGTAGCCGCCTATCGCCTCGGTGAGTTGCTGCTGCGCCGTGGTGAGGCCACCTACCGCAGTTTCAAGCTCGCCGATATCGGTGCCGAGATCGCCCACGGCGGTATCCAGCCCGCTTACCGTGCCTTCAAGCGCTGCCAGCCGGCCATCGAGCGCACCTGCCACGTCGGCGGGCAGTTCGCCTACCGCCTGCACGAGCGCTTCATACTTGGTCTGTATATCCGAAGAAAGCGTGCTTATGGCTTGCTTGATATTATCTTCGGCTTTGGCAACGCTGTTCTGCGTGGCCTTTATCATGCCGATGATGGTCTGCGCGGTGGCTTCGTCGGCAGCGGTGCCGAGCAGCTCCTGCATGGCCGCGATATTTTCATTCGCCGTTTCGAGGTCTCGGGTTATGCCGTCCAGCAGGTCGGTGCTCCATGCGCCGTCCGCCTCGGTTATGCCCAGCGCCTCTATAACGCCGTTGAGCTTGTCGAGCACTTCGGAGGTGTAGCCCTCTTCCGCGCTGCCCGTTATGCCGAGCGCCTGCATTATTGCGTCGAACCTGTCGTTTACCGCCTGATACTGCTGTTCCGCCTCGGCGCGCTGTGCGCGTATGTCGTCCATCTCCGCCTTGGCGAGGGAAACGTAAGTTTCTATCTCGTCCGCGGTGACGGCGGCGTTGATAGCCGAGATCGCATAGGTGGGAACTACGACTATCGCAAGGTCTCCGCCCTGTGCGCCCATGGCGTATTCGGTGAGTTCGGTGAGCGCCGCAGCCTTTTCGATATCGAGGCCGAGCTTGTAAGCGTCTACCGCGTCCATAGCTGCCGCAAGCGCGGTGGCTATGTCGTCCTTGGTGTTTGCAAGGAAGATTTCTTCGTAAGCGGCGGTAACTGCTGCTGCGAACTCGTCCGATTCAGCCGCCTCCATGTCTGCAAGGGTAAGGCCGAATGCCGCAAGGTATGCGCGCAAATCGTTCTGTGCGGCAAGCCTGTCGGCTATGGTTGCCGCCGTGCCAGCCTCGCTTGCGTTTACTACCACGTAGTAGCCGTTGTAAAGTTCGCCTTCAAGGCCCTCTGCAAACGCATCCTCTGCGGGAAGCTCCCTGAACTGACCGCCCGTAATGAAGCCCTTTACGTTTTTGCTTTCAACAGCGCCGTTGAACTGGCCGCCCGAAACATCCATCGCTATCTTTGCAACGGCTTCCTCGCCGTTATTCTGCAAGTCTGCCTGATAGAGCGTTTTGCCGCTTTCGGTTTCCGTATTGAACGTGCCGCCGGTTATATTGACCTGAACGGGAAGTTTAGACGTGTGCTGAACCACGGCAACGGCAGCGCCGTCGGTTGTAGTGCCGTGATCGCTTGCCACTGCAGAGAAAGTTTCGGCATTGGCAGTGAACTCACCGCCGGAGATGTTGGCGATACCGGCGCGGATCTCTATGCCGGAACTGCCTTTAAGTACGGTTTTATCGCCGCTTATGTTGATTATGCCGTACTGAGGGTGATAAATCGCGGGGCCTATTTTGCCGGTCGAGTTGAGCCGCGAATCAATAACGTTTATGACGGTGCCGGAATTGCCTTCTCTGCCGTTGCCCGAAAGCGCGATAGTGTAACCGGTAAGCATGCTGTTTTCAACGGTCAGCGTATTGAAATTTTCCGCGTCCCCTTCAACAGCATTTTTAAAACTAAGCGCGCCAAGGAAGCCCATGGCCGAACCGGTAGCCGAAATTATTTTGGAGCCGGTCACTGTTACATCGGAATTTTCAATAGCAACGCCGTTTATTGTAATGCCTTCCTTACTGTCTGCAAATATGTAAGAATCTTTAATCGTTACATCAGCGTTGTAAATTTCAACAGCTTTTTGGCCGCTGTAACCCTGTGCGTTGACATATACATTTATATGCACTTCTTCAAGAGTCGCATTGGTAATATACTCTGCATACTCTGCCGACGACGACCCTATCACAAGTACCGGAGGAGTGACACCCTTATAAGGATTATCGCTTTCTTCAGTATACTTATCATTGAGCCTTTCAACAGTTATCCCGGATATGTTAATGTGCACATCATCGGCTGCGGCAACCACGTTTATGGCCTTTCCGGAAAGTCTGCCGTTCTTTATTGTGATATCCTTTTCAGCTTTAAGGTTTAGGATAAACGACATATCCTGGGCCGCCGTAATAGTCTTGCCGTTGAGGTCGATGGTTATTTCCGCTTTTACTGTTGTAGACTGCATCGTTGCCTTGGTATCGTCGAGCAGCTTTACAGTGTCGCCGTCCTTTGCAAACAGAATAGCCTGCCTTAAATCGTTGCCTACAAACTTGTATTCGCCGACCTCGATTGCAAAGGTGCCTTTCGTTACCTTATATATACCAAAATTATCACAGTCTGCAACAAAACCTTCTGCAAAGTACGCAGCCTTGGGCATATTGCTGAATTCGCCGCCGCTTATGGCAACTTCGCCTATCGACTGCGAACCGCCCATCTGTGCGATCATCGTCTGGCCATGGAAGCTGCCGCCGGTGATCGTAAGCTCGCCCTTGTCCATGGTGTCGTTCAGGTAGCCGTTGAGCACTACAGCATAGTTGCTGTTTACCTGGAAGGTGCCGCCCGATATGGTGGCTTCGTTCCAGTTGAGTACCGCCGACTGTTCGACGTTGCTGAACGTACCTGCCGAAATTGTGAGCACGCCGTAGTCGTCATTCTTTACGGTATTGAGGCCGCCGGAGTATTCGCCTCCGATTATGTTCATTACCGAAGCCGCGCCCGTCGTATTCTCGCTGCCGTTGTACCAGCCGTTTTCAATGAGCGACGAATATGCGCCGTCCTGCGAAATATAGCCGTTGAGCGTTGCGGTGCCGTGGTTGAGCAGCACATAATAGCTGTTGCCGCCGTTATCCGAACTCGACGCACCGTTTTCAAGGCTTCTTGCAAGCCTTGCACCGTCGAGGACGAACACGCCGCCCACTTCGTTATATACGGCAGCCCTTGCGTGCGTGATATTATCCACAACGCCGGACTTCTGTTCGGAGCTGTCCTTTATGGTAAGGTTGCCATAGTTGGTTATGGTGTGGTTGGTAACGTTGGTAATAGTTTTGCCGTTGAGGTCGAGCGTCACCACTCTGCCTTCGGGTATTACAACGTCTTCAAAGAGGTCGTCGTAGAGTTTAATTTCAACTTCGCCCTCGGTTGCCTCAAGAGCGGCTGCTATAGAGGAATAACCCTTGCCGTTTACCGTTACGGCAACCTTATTCATGCCTTCGGGAGCCGCGTTTGCGGGAGCCACCGCATAGCCGCCCTCGCCGTCGGTGTAGAGCGACGCGCCCTCGCCGAGGTACTCTTCGGGCAGTACAAAGCCGAAGTTACCGCCGTTTGCGGTGATGTTGGCTTCGGTTGCGTCGCCGGTATTGACCCTGAATGTTATATCGAAATTGCCGTTTTTAATGGTAAGCCCGGTTACATTCTGCCAGTTTTCGTTGGCAACCTGCGCACCGTATTCGACGGTGCCTTCCACTCTGCCGGTGAAGTTCTCGTCGAAAGTAACGCTTACGCCGTCGTAATAGCTCGGGCCTAAGCCATAGAACACGTCAAACGCAACGCCGCCTTCGGGTGCGATTATCTGCGTTTTGCCGGTGATAACCGTGTTGCCGAAGTTATTCGAAATGACATACTGGATCTTCTTTTTATCCGACAAATCCAAGATCATGCCGTCGAGCGTCAAGTTGCAGTAATTTTGCAAAAGTATTTTTGCCGTATCCGAAGTCATTGCGCCGTTTTTAAGCGTAACGACTGAACCTTTGAGCAGCTGGAAGCCGTTGGTTTCCGTGCCGGCTGAACCGACGGTTTCGTCAACATTATAGGTCTTGCCGTTGAAATCTATTACTATGTTCTGCCCGTCGTTGAACTTGACGCCGTTGCCGGTTATAACGCCGTCTTCGCCGCCGATAAGGGTTATAAGCACCTCTGTATTATCGGCAGGTACTGCTGCAACGGCAGCTTCAAGCGTTTCATATGCCACGTTGCCGATAACGGCGGTCATGCCCGCCTCGGCTGCCTCGTCGTGAGTATAAACGTTAAGCACGCCGTCCTTTTCTATCATTACATAACCGTCTGCTATGTACTTTTCGTCGAGGTCGGGATCGTTTATGCTGCTCGCCGCGGTATATTCGTCGTAAATAATAAAGTTGCCCGCACCAAGCGGTTCCCCGGTAGCGGAATCGTAAAGGTTTCCGCCTTCACCGACAGTAAAATTCATGCCGGTATTTTCCGCAAAGCGGATAACGAGGGGCTGACCTGCGGTGCCTCCCTCCCTTACCGCCGAAAACAGCTCGTTGCCATTGCTGACACCTGAAATGGTGACAGTGCCGTCTTCAGCAGTCTCTGCGCCCGCGGCGGCGTTTACGGTTGCGGGCGAAAGCAGCAGCGCGCCCGAAACTATTGCCGATGCGAGCAGGGCAAGCAAAAATGCAAATAAGCCTTTTTTCTTTGCCTTGGACATAAATTTAATTTCCTCCTGAACAATACTTTACCGCACGGTTTAAGAGTGTTTGTTTGTGTGCTGTTAAGAACAGCACACAGCCCCCGCGGGGGCTGAAAATCCACACTGCATATTAAACGCGAGCAATAAGTATATATATTATAGTGTACGTTTTACATAAAGTCAACAACAAAAAAACAACATTCCCGACGTTTCGATACCGAAAAAGCACCCCCCCCCCCGACCAAAATAAAACATGCGGGGATATGCCCGAACGAATGCGTTTTTATTGCCGTTTTTGCGGCGTGTAAAATTTTTTTTACAAACCTGAAAAAATTTTTTCTGCAAGCGGTTTCGGGCGAAAAATCCGCCGGAAACGTAAAAAAAAAGGGGAGGGCGGCACGAAAGTGCCGCCCTCCCCTTACCGGAGAGATTTACTTTTTAATCCGCCCTGCGGCGGGAAGTAGTGCCGTTATTTTGCGGAAATTGCTTTCCGCGAGCCCTGCAAGGCGGATTTTCCTCCGCTCCCGGGGCAACTGCCGCTTTTCCGCGGCATACAAAAGCCGCCTTACTCAATCTCTATATTGTGCGAAGGCAGCTGTTTGGGCTGACTCTTGGGAACGGCGAGCGTGAGCATGCCGTTTTCGTACTTAGCCTTTACGCTTTCCTTTTCGATATCGTCACCGACATAGTAGCTGCGGCTGCACGATACGCTGCGCTCCTTGCGCAGGTACTTGCCGTTCTTTTCCTCTTCCTTTTCGTTCTTTTCGGCGGTCACGGTAAGGTAGCCGTTTTCCAGCGATACCTTTATGTCCTTTTTATCGAAGCCGGGCATTTCGATGTCGAGCTGATAGCCGTTATCGGTTTCCTTTATATCGGTGCGCATGCTGTCTGCCCTGTCATCGTAAAATACCGGCCTGAAAAAGTCGTCGAAAGCCGCAAAGAAGGGGTCGCGTTCATAGTTATTTCTTTTCTGTAAATAGTTTTTCATAATCATTCAATCTCCTTATTCAAAGATTAAAGAGGATCGCGGGCCTTGCGCCCTGATTCTTTTTTCACTTTAATTATAACGCCATTTGAACGCGCTTAAACACTTTGTTAAAAATTTTTTTTTACGAAGTAATAGAGGGAGCTTGAACCGCCGCCGCGCCGCGACTGAGGGATATGAATACGCGGTGCTAATCGTATTTTACAACATTATATTTGCTTTCAACACCTCGTATCCCCCCTCGGCTCGCAAGCTCGTGCAAGCCTTCTCGCCGCAATCAATGTTAACATTGCAGCTCGGTCACCGCCCGCACTCTGCGAATGTGCTCGCTCATCTCGCTGCGGCACGCACAGCGGGTATCCGCTGTGCTATGAAATGCCTTGCTCGTCCCCCTTTACGGCAAGGGGCAAAGGACGATGTCCCCCCCATGCAATGGATAAGGGATATTGCGCACATTTGCGGCAAGAGGGCAAGGCCATAACCAATGCACACGCAACAAAAAAACCTCTCCCTGCCGGGAGAGGCGGGCACCGCATGGCGCGGCCGGTTTTTTACTTTTTCATGTCCCTGTCGCGGTCGAGCACGCCCTGCATCACCTTTACGGCCTGCTCTATTTTACCGACGGCGGCGGAAATACCATCGGGATCGTCGCTCTCCTTCTTGCCGTACTTGTAGGGCGCGAGTTCGGCACGCGCCTGTTCGAGCAGCGTAGAGATGTTGCCTATGTCGGAATAACGCTCCTTTGAGGACACGAGCGCGGTGACGTAGGCGAGGTCGTCGGTGAGGTACAGCGTGCGGGAGACGCGCTTTATGAAGTCCATCCTGTTTTCGGCCGGGCCCGAGAGCGACTGCGCCTGTTCGAGCAACTTATCCAGCCGCGCCTTTATTTCGGCATGGCGGGGCAGGCGGGTGCGCTTGCGTATCAGAATGAGGATGACTATGCTGAGCACTATTACGGCGCCGTAGATTATATATTGCAGCGCAAGGTCCCAGCCCGAAAGTCCCGCAGCGGCGCCGCTTTCGGCGGCGAGCAGAAATTCACGCATCTTCCCCCTCCTTTCCGCCGCGCACGCTTACGCTGAGCCTGCGCGAGGAAGGCTCGGCGCCGTATTCGCGGATAACGGCGTAGATTATGTCCTTTGTTGCCGCCTTTGCGGCGGAGTAGTCTTCGGTAGACGACCACGCATACGCGGTGCAGCGCACCGTGCTTTCGCCGAAGCCGTCGAAACCGACGGAGGGCGCGGGCGTGCCCAATATGCTGTCGTCGGCGGCAAGGCGCGCGGTTATTTCGTCGCGCACCCTTTCCGCGTCGGCGTCGTACGAGATATAGAAGCATATCTCCACGCGGCGCAGCGGGCGGTTGCTCTCGTTGACGAGCGTCTCCGAAAGGACGTCGCTGTTGGGCACTATCACCTCATCGTTGTTGAAGGTGAGGATCTTGGTATTGAACAGGCGTATGTCCTGCACGGTGCCCTCCTGCCCGTTTATCATCACAGTGTCGCCCTTTTTGAAGGGCTTGGTGAAGATTATTATCACGCCGTTGGCAAGGCTGGCAAGACTGTCTTTAAGGGCGAGCGCCACCGCCAGCGCCACCGCCGAAAATGCTGCGATTATGCCCGCCGTAGACACCCCGAGCGAACTTACGATGACTATGACCAGCGCGATATACAGCAGCACGGTTATCAGCGAGATGACGAAGGTCGCGGCGGCGTTGTCGAGCTTGCTCCTCAGAGCGGCGCGCCGCGTGAGCGAGCGCACTATTTTGAGTATCACAAGGCCGAGCAGCGCAAACGCCACGGTGCGCACTATTACAAGCCCGCCGTCGCTTGCGAAGTTTTTGAAGAAATCCCGAATGGCCTGCCAGAGTTCCTCCACGGTAGCCTCCTTATACTTTATTATGCAGATATTGTAACACAAAAATGTGCCGATGTAAACGCCGGCGCGCGGAAAATTGCGCAGGTTTATGCATATTTGCGCGCAGCGCCTGCATTATTCGAGTTGCCGTAAAGGCCGCCGAAAAATTTGAGCGCCGGTAAAACAGAATAATTTAAGTATATATGGCCGCCAATTAAAATTGCCAGCCATATATATTCGATTGAATTTACAATTTATTTCAGCCGAGCAGAGCTTCGAGCGCCCGTTTTACGGGTACGAGCGAGGGGATATGCACGGTGCATGCGGAGATAAGCGCGGGGTCGGCGCCCACACCCGCTACCCTGTATCCCGCCGCAAGCGCCGTGCGCGCGGCGTGCGCCGAGTCCTCTGCCACGGTGCACTCCTTTCTGCTGCCGCCGAAGCTCTTCATGGCGACGTCGTACACGGCGGCGCTCTCCCGCTTGCCCGCGCCCGCCTCGGTGCAGGTGGATACGGTGCAGAAATAGCCCGTCCAGCCCAGCCTTGCAAGCGCCGCCTCGACGAGGTACCTGTCGGTCGCGGTGGCTATGGCCATCGGTATGCCGCGGGCTTTGAGCGCTTTGAGCAGCTCCTCCGCGCCCGGCATGGGGGCTATGGTGTGAAAGTAGCCCCGCTCCATTATGCCGTTTACGCCCGCCGCCACCTCCGCCGTGTCCGCCGCGAGGCCGTAGCGTGTTCTGACGAGCTCCGCCGCCTCGGTTATGGTGAGTTTAAGCACCTCGTCCGCAAGCGATTCATCGGCATATATGCCGTAATTATCCCTTAAATAGTTGCGCGCCGCCGTGCGCCAGAGCGGCATGGAATCGAGCAGCGTGCCGTCAAGATCGAAAATTACTCCCTGCATAGTCTTCCTCTGTAAAGTGATCTGCCATTAAATTTTACACGGTTTTGCCCTCTTTATCAAGCGATTGCGGGCAGAAAAATGTGCCGCCGCGCGCATAAATTGCGCGCGGCGGCGCCTGTATAAGGCACAACTATGCGGTGCAACGGAAAATTCAGCGTTTGTCGCACCAGTAGGCTATCTGTTTCAGATAGACGTTTTCCGAATCGTCGTTTCTTACAGAGTGAAGATAATCGACCATCTCGCTCCTGTACATATCCACTTCGAATTCGTCGACGTCCTGCATATACGAGAGGTAATCTACGAGGGCGAGATAGTACTCCATGCGGAAATTGTTGTACAGCTGGGTATCTATGGTGCCTTTGCCGAAGTTATTTTTCAGAGAAGAGCGTTCTTTAAGCGTAAGCCCGAGCCATTTTTCAGCCTCCTCCCTTTCGCCAAGCTGCTGCTTTGCCACGAACAGGTTGCGGTATATGTACGCCCTGAGCAGCGAAATGAGGCCGATCTCGTCGTTGTTCTCTTTGCAGGGCGCCGCCTTTTCGAGCACGGCGATGCTGTCGAGGCACCTGAGCGCATACTCTGCGCACGCGCCGTAGAGCTTTTGACGCATCTCGGCGGGCAGCGTTTCGTTGTTGGCAAACAGCATGCTGGCAAAGTTCAAGTGGTCATATATGAAGACCTCCGCCCATTCGTCGAATATGCCAAGGTCGTCGGGCACGATCTGTTTGAGATAGTGCATATAGTCGCTGCGGAACTCCCAGTAGGTGTTCTTGTCGATGTACACCTCGGAATTTTCGCCCCCGGACTTTATCCCGAGCAGCAGTTCAAAGAAAGATAAGCATAGATTTACCGCCAGCGACAGTTCGGGCGAAAATTCGAAGTTGTGCTTCTGCTTGAACTCCTCTATCTCTTTCTGTATCTTTTTCACGTCGCCGAACATGTGCGCCGCCTGCATATAGAACAGAACGTACTGCGCAAGCTCGTAGTCCGAGCACTTGGAGCCCGATTCCGAGTAGTGCGCCATGAGCTTGTCGTGCATGAGATATCTGTTGTTTATCAGATACATCTTGTTGTCGTTTATCGACATCTTCTGCCTGCCCATGAAGTATTCCACTATCCCGTCGGCAAAGGCGTTTTCGCCGCCCTCGTCGTCCAGCGGCTCGACGAAGGAATTGTCGAAGTCGGAGGGCAGCACCACCTTTTCGTTTTTGCGCTTTACGCAGTGCACCTTTTTGGTGCCGTACATCGCCAGAACGTAGCCGAGCTCGAAGAACAGGTTGTTGCTGACCGCGCCGTCCGCCCTGTTCTGAAAGATTACTATCGCCTGGTTGCACTCCTTTATCTGCTGGATCACCGTGTCGCCCACGGAGGAATAGCGCGAGCTGTTGTCGGCATTGCCGCCTATGCAGCATACGTAGTTGAACTTGCTTTCGAGTATGCTCTTTACTTTGAGCGCCTCGCCGTTGGAGCCGCTCCATGCTATGAATATCTTATCTTTCATCGCCGTTTCCCCCTGTATATGCCTCGGCGACGGCTGCCGCCGCGGCTATTTTGTTTATGAGTTCCGCCGCATGGAATCCGTCGGCGAGCGCGTGGTGCATCTGCACGTCGAAATACACGAACGCCCTGCCATCCTCTTCGCATATCCTGCCCCACGTTATGCGGGGTATGCTCGACTGCGACAAGTCTTTGAAATTATAGGGATTGGAGAAGGAGCACATGTCCAGCCACGGCAGGCATGAGACGTAAAAACAGCCGCATCCGCAGCCGCCTTCGAACGGCACAAAACCCTTCTGCGCGCGCACCTCTGCAATGTCGGCGCGGTTGCGGGCGTAAAAATCGCCGAAATCGCGTGCGAACGGAGTGCATTTGCCGGCTATCCTGTCGCCGTCGTACATCACCACGTAGCTGGGATGGACGACATCGAAGAGCACGGGCACGCCGCCCGTTATGCGGGTGCGGAACTCCTCTATGCCGTTGAGCTCGGACGACACTATATACAGCATAGTGCTGAACACCGAAAGGCCGCGCCGCCTGCAAAAGCGCACCAGCTCCGTCACCTCTATGCGCGAGGCCACCGAAAATACGGGATAGTCGTAGCCGATGAAATTTTCGTACTGGCCGCGGCGCCTCCAGTTCGCGATATCTATGGCCGTATAGCCTACTTGCTGCATGCTGCACCTCTTTCATTATCTTTTAACCATTATATCACACAAATTCACATATTACAAGAACAAAATGGCGCAAACATGCAAATGCCGCCGCGGCTCTGCCGCGGCGGCGCAAAATTCATGACAGGATGTTCCGGACGGACCTCTTCAGACGGAAAAGACCGCCGTAATATCCCCCGCTCCGCCGAGTAATTGCAGCATATCCGCGCGCGAATTTACCCCGCGCACATGACCGATGCGGGTGAAGTTCCGGCTGTTGACATCGTAGTAAACGGTTATCTGATTGCCGAGGTACAAGATGACGTCGCCGGGCGCGACGCTTATGCGGCTGTCGCTGCGCGGCAGGTCGAAGCCGAGACAGCCCACCTTTTCCATGTCGCCGTAGTCGGACATCTCCACCTCCACGTCGCCCGGGCGCAGCCGTTCGAGCAACGCGCGGGACGAGGCGTTGTCTTCGGTATCCACCGTAAGCCTGTTGCCGTTGACGGTTATGTACATGATATCCTCCTCCGGCGTACCCTGCTGCGCGGCCCCGCCGCACCCAGCGAGCGCGATAATTGCCGCGGCTGCGAGCGCGGGCAGCGCCCTTGAAAACTTAAACATCGCGGCCGAGCGCGTATGCCCTTTCGGGGTAACCGGTCTTTGCCACATCGCCCCTGTCCTGCACGCCCTTTGCGCACAGCACGCCCGCTATGCGCACGCCCTCGAAACAGTCGGCCCAGCCCTGAATGTCGGACAGTGCGCCGCGTTCAAGCCCGTCCTCGTCCTCGGCGCCGGCGGCCAGAAGGTAGATCTCCCTGAACCTGTTTTCGCGCGGGAAGAGCGGGTTGAGCCTGTCTAAAAAGGTCTTGAGCTGCCCGCAAACCGAATAGTAGTATACGGGCGTGGCGAATACGAGCACGTCGGCCTGCTGTATTTCGGGATATAGCGCGTTCATGCCGTCGTCCAGCACGCACCTGTCGTGCGACTGGCAAAACAGACACCCCGTGCAGAATTTGAGCCCGAGGTCGCGCACGGCTACCAACTTTACCTCGTTGCCCGCGGCCTCCGCTCCCTCGGCAAAGCGCCTTGCGAGCATTTCGGTGTTGCCGCCCCTGCGGGGCGAGGAAGTTACCACGATCACCTTTTTCATATCTGCGCCGTCAGTCGCCGAGCGCGGAATACTGCGCGTCGCCCACCTCTTCCAACCACTCGTTGGAGGCATTTTCGCCGGGAACTTCGACGGCTATGTGCGAAAACCAGCCGTCCTTCTTTGCGCCGTGCCAATGCTTTACTTCGGGGGGAATTACCACCACGTCGCCGGGGGTCAACGACTGTGCGGGCTTGCCCCACTCCTGATACCAGCCGCTGCCCGCAACGCATAAAAGTATCTGTCCGCCGCCCTTGCTTGCGTGGTGGATATGCCAGTTGTTGCGGCAGCCCGGTTCGAACGTGACGTTGGCGAAGAAAGGCTGAGTGCCCGCCGGCGTAAGCGGGTTGAGATACGACTTGCCGATGAAATATTGCGCGTAGGCGGAGTTTTCGTTGCCTAAACCGAATACGTTTTGCTTTTCGAAATCTTTATCCATCTTTATCACCTCCTGAATCTATTCGGACAATAACTCTTTGGAGCAGTTGAGCGCGTTGAAAAGTCTGGGAATACCCATATAGGGCATGGCGTGCACGAGCGCGCACACCACCTCTTCCTTTGTATTGCCGGCTTTGAGCGCGCCTTCGACGTGCGAGCGCACCTGCACCTCGGCGCCGCCCATAGCCGCAAGGATCACCACGGTGAGCAGTTCGCGCGTTTTGCCGTCCATGCCGCGGCGCGTCATGAAATCGGCAAAACCGAGCTCCGTGAGGAAGCGGGGAACCGCCTCGGCAAACTCTGCGGGCAGCCAGGTATAGCGGTCTTTGATCTCGGTGCCGTATATGGGCGCCTGAACGGCGAGGCCGCTTTCATAGCGGTCCTCTTCGGTCACCGTTTCGCCGTTTGCAAGCGGCAGCGATATGCCCGCCGCCGCAAATGCTTCGTCCATGGCAGCGATTGCATTGAGCGCCCCGGGGAAGCCGATGAACGGCGCGCACTGATAGACGGCTTCACGTATTTCAGCCGGAGATACGCCTATGTTCAGGCACGCCCCGACATGAGCTTTAAGCTGCGGGAGCGTCTGGTTTACAGTTAAAACGGTCACAGTTATGAGTTCGCGCATGCGATCGCCGAGCGAGCCGGTGTAGCTCACCTCGCCGAAGATGAACCGCTGCAATATGCGCATGAATTCGGGGTCGTTGCCCTCGTTTTCGGTGGGCTTGCCGCCGAAAAGTTCGGCAAATTTCTGCCTGCAATTTTCCACTCTGTTCATAAATCACCTCGCAGATATGCCGCAACAAACCGTCGGCACATCACTTATATTTTTACGTACACGATTATACCGCTGCTCGCGGCAAATGTCCAATGCCTTGCCGGTATCCCTTTCATGCGCTTTCAGAATAGCGCCGCAAGATAGTCTGGGTGCAGGACGAGATATATGCCCGCCAGCACGGCGAGGTGGGCGGGGTAGAAGGCGTAGAACAGCGCTTTGAGCTTATATCTGCCCCGCCTGCCGCTGTATGCGAACAGCAACGGCAGCGAAAACAGGCAAAAAAGCTGCACTGCGCCCAGCGTTACCGAAAGGGCGACAAGATCGAGCGTGAACAGCAGCCACACCACGGCGGGATTGTACAGCGCTGTAGGACCCTCCTGCCCGGGCCTGCGGAAGTCGGTGAGGCGCACGCACGCGGGCAGCAGCACGCCCGCAATGCCGTAATCGACGTACACGGGTGAAAAACAGCACAGCCACACAGCGGCGCCGAGCGCGCACAAGAGCGCCGCGGCGCACAGCACGGCGGCGCGTATCTGCCGCATATATGCGTACCTTTTGAGTCCGTCGAGCGCATATATCACCAGGCAGGAGAGCGAAAACGTTATGAGTATGTTCGCATATATCCTGTTCATCGCAAACGACATGACCAGGCTCGTGGCCACGCCGCAGAGCAGCACGAGCGCAAAGTGCTTTGCCCTGTTCCGCGTGTAGGCGCAGCCCTCGCCGAAGGTGAAGGCGAACAGCGGCATTGAGATGCGGCCTATCATGCGCAACGCCAAAACATCAGGCAGAAGTATCCACCCGACGTGATCGATGAGCATGGTTATGCAGGCTATGATTTTGAGCGCATTTCCGCTTAAAAAGCCGTTGTATATACCCTTTTCTCCGTTCATTGCGCAGTCGGCCCGTTCCCTTACATTCAATTATAACCGCAGGGTGGACACATTGTAAAATACCTGTTATATATTTGCCGCCATGCGCGCGGGGCATACCTTGCGCCCTGTAACGGGACGGCGGGCCGCCGAAGAGGAGAACGGCGGCCCGCCATAGGGGGGAAGTTATGCAGTTTGCTCCCGCGGGAAGCTGCGGTCTGCCCTGTCAGATGGAACCGCGGTTTGCGGGGTTATCGGTGTTTTCCGTATAGCGGAGTATTGCGTCCGTCCGGATCTTTACGCAGTCGATGGTGGGGCCGCCCGTGGTGCTGCCGCGCAGGTCGTTGTCGAGTATCCTTACGGATATGGTGTTTTCGCCCTGCAGCAGGGAAGCGTTGCTCGTGAGCGTCTTGTCCTCAAACTTCATCTTAGCCATGCTTTCGGAATTCTGTATGGTCATCGCGGCATAATTTATGGGCGTGCCGTTGAGCGACACCTCGAAGTTGTCGGGCGTGAGCATTATATCGCCCAGCTCCGAACCGAGGCGTATTATAATTGTTGCGGTAGTCGCCTTGTCGGCCTTGAACACGAAATCGAGCTTGAACTCGGTGGTGTACGTATAGCCCACATAGTAGCCGCTGCTCCAGCCGAGATCCTTCTGCGCCTGCGTGCCGTCGCCGTAGATGAGGTTATAGCCGGACTGATCGCTGGAGAGGCCCGAACCTACCACGTCCACTATGTCTACGTACTCCGCCTCCATAGTGTAGGTCGTGGCGCCACCACCGCGCCTGTGAGCCTTAAAGCAAAGTGCGGCTTGCGCGGCAGCTTGTAAACGTACAGCAGCTCGGCGATGATAAGCTCGAACACGAACTGGAAGGACTTGTAAAATTCAAGCTGCGTCATACCTCAGACATGCTCCCTGAGATATTCGTTGAGCGCGGTGACAAAGCCCTTTTTGCGCGGGTGGCTTATCTGCAAGACCTCCCGTTCGCTGCCGGCGACGCCGGTGGACAGGCTGAGTTCATAGCCCGATATGCCCGTGACGTAGCGCAGATTTACAAGGCAGTAGTTGTTGCACCGCACGAACCCGTCGGCGGGGCGCAGCTGCTCCTCCAATTTTTTAAGAGTGCCGCGCGTCTCATGACTGCCCCCTCCCGTATGATAAATCAGGTTATGGCGGATGACCTCGACGTACCTTATGTCTTTGGCGGAAAGATATTTCAGCTCGCCCTTGTTGTTCAGACACAGTTTGACCTCGCCGTCGAAATCCATGTGCCTGAGCACGTGTTCGAACTTCATGGCGAAGTCGTAGTAGCTGACGGGCTTGACCATGAAATCGGCGGCGTCGACCTCGTAGCCCTTGATGGCGAACTGCGCCATGTTGGTGACGAAGACGAGCGCCACGGAATTGTCCATGTCGCGCAGCTTGCGGGCGGTCTCCATGCCGTTGATGTCGGGCAGCATAATGTCGAGCAGCACGACGTCGAAATTCTTGTTGTAGACCGCCAGAAAATCCAGCCCGTTGTTGTACCACACGAGCTGATAGGGTATATTTTTCTCCCCGCAATAGCGCTTAAGGTGCGCGCTTATGACTTCCTTTGCCTCGGTTTCGTCCTCTACGATGGCGACGCGTAACATTTCTCCCTCCCGGAGAGAATTTCCCCGCAGGACTTTGCCAGCCCCGCGGGAAATCCCCCATCCGCTTTGACATTTGTAAATATATTACTTCTTTTTGCGCGATTTGTCAATGGCCTTTTTTTCAGGCAGGCTCAAAAATGCGTTTGATACGGGCATATGTGCCGCTCTTTTTAATATATAAGTGCAGAGTGCACAGCGCCGCGGCGGCAATATGCGCCGATATGATCTCCCGGCAATGTTTATTATTTGTTTGACAGCTATATGCGAAATGTATAAAATACCGGTTAGCTTGCATGATGAATTATTTTTATCGGAGGAGACAGAAAATGCCGGAGATAAGAAACCTTGTAAAAGTTTACAAGGCCAAGGGCGGCGCCGAGGTGCGCGCAGCGCGGACGTATTCAAGATCTTCTATTCGGAATCGATCATCATCACGGCCATATGCTTCGTGCTCGCCATGGCGGCAAGTTTCGTGGTGTGCGGCGTGCTGAACGCCGAACTTGCGGGCGCGCTCGGCGCTACGATATTCGTATTCGGCCCCCTTTCGTGGATAGTGATGCTCGGGATAGCAGTCGTGACCTCGTTCATAGCGACGTTCCTGCCCGTCTACTCCATTGCAAAGCGCAAGCCGGTAGAGAGCATACGCTCGCTTTAACGCTTTTACGTCACACAAAAGCCGCCGCGGCGGGGAATCCCCGCCGCGGCGGCTTCATATAAAAAGCAGGGCTGCCGCCCTGCTTTTATGTTTCCGGATATTTCACGGCAAAACCGCCTTCTCCCGCCCGCGGCGCTATCTCCTCCGCAGAACAACCAACGTCTCGACGTGAAGCGCTAATCTCTTTTTAACATAAAAATTCAAGCGTAGTTCGCCTCTTTAGGATATAAGCACAACTACCAGTAACGTCTGTTTTGATATATTAATTAAAATGCACAATTTTGTTTGATAAGATTGTAAACTTTTTCAGCATCATTTACGGCGATCAGTCCATAGCCGAATGTTATACCGCCTTTTTGTTTGATTTTTATCGTCCCTATTCCCCTTTTAATTAAACTGCGATATAGCTTTATATCCTTGATTTGCAATATGTTCAGCGATAAATTTGAAACATTCCCGTTAAAATAATAAATGGTTGTTGGCGTAATTATATATCTTATTTCTTTTCCATTTATCAAAGAGCATAACGGAAATATAATCGTAACCAGACAAAGCGCAAAAAACAATGCCGCAACAAGCACCCCGCCTTTTTGGAAATTTGTTAGAAACAGGATAAGTACCCCAACAAGCGCCCAAGCCACTGCAAAAAGAAAAGCGTATTTCATGTAATGCCAAAAATATAGCGGCTTAGCAGAAATTACGTCTAACAGCACCTCCTCTTTTATATCCTCGGGATTGACCTGCGTTAAAAATTCTCTGGCATACTCGAAAATGTCCTGCTCCTCCCATTGTCCCCTTTCTTTCCTGCCGTTAAGAGTTGTTTTATAGCCTTTGCTGCCTTCTTCGATTATTAGTGTGTCATTTTTATGATGTAAAATGAGTTTATCCTCTTTGAGAAACACATTTTCAGACACAGACTTCAAATCAAGGTAAAAATCATAAAGGCTATCATATTCTTTGGTTTGGGCGCAATATGCGCTCTTGCCGATTTTTATGCTCCATTCTATCTTATCGCAGACGATATAAGGCTCTCCCGAAACGGGCAAAAAGTCAACAATTCCGCCCACTTCTCCCGAGTCGAAGCACGGCACCTTCCAAAGATATCCACTATCCGTTTTTTGAAGGACAGAATCGTAAATTATGCCTATGCGGTCAACAAGTTCGCTTGCCCGCACCCCCTCAAATTTTACCGTAATTATACAATCCCAAGTGGTATCAAATTCAATTTCCGTATTGTTTTCGCTTTTGTCTATTCTTATCGGTATCGAATCGTGAAAAGACATTGAAACATTCATCAAACTTATAATATCTCTTTCGTCTTTCAGTCCAAACCATTCGGGCAGAATTACCTCTTTGGAGTACTCTTTGAATTGCGGGAAGTCATCAGTTGCGGCTTTTTTACCGAAGCGCACGGTCTTCCATAATTCTTTGTTTTGAAGTACCCAGTCATACCCTTCCCAAGCAAATTTTTTGCAATCAAACTTTTCCCAATCGACAATAAACACCTGACGACGAGGATGCCACATTTTTATGCGCCTTAAATGCGAGCGTTCTTTATTGAATGCAAGCACTTCCGATTGCCACCCAGCCTGCCTGATTGCAAAGACGGGCGAAACATATTCTTCATTGTTTTCCAAAATTATTGCTATCATATTTGCTATCCCCATTATCTTTCGCATATTTTAGCATAAAACCAAGCTTAAATCAAGCACCATATCTGACATATCCAAAGTTACTATCCTCGCACTAAATTGACATATCTACTCATACTAGGCGGGGTAAATTTTATGTGCTGTAACATAACCAAAATTACACTGACATCGTATCTCCTAAATAAATATAAGAAAATTTCAGCATGAAAAAGGTCAAAAAACGAAGTTTTTGACCTAAAATTGCTTATTTTTGCTCTAATTTCGACGTAGCACTACCATAGTCTCGACGTGTGTCGCCGCTGCCTTTTTGATACACATCTTCGCCCTCGTATTCCGACGAGTGATACGATTCTTTTCGGGCGGCATAGCTCTTGCGCGGACTTCTGAAATCGTGCGATGTCAGGCTGTCCTTAAAGCCGGATTTATAGATAAAAGTTATAAGTTCGGGGTCTTTGTTGCCCTCTTCATCATAACCGCCGACGATTACCTTTTCGACAATGCTTTCAAAGACATATCTGTCGAATTCTTCAAGCACGGCGTGTTCTTCCAACGTCTTGCGGAATACCGCTATTCTCTCCCTAACGTTGCCGTAAACCTTTGCCGCCTCCTCGCATTGAGCGAGCTCGCCCTTGGCTACCTCTATTTTAGCAGACAGCTCCGAATATTTCAACTCAAAATCTTCTTTGCTCAAAACTTCGTCCAGCCTCATATCGACGAGCTTTGCCCTTTTCCCTTCAAGCGCGGCGACATCGCGTTTAGCTTTTTCGAGCTGTTTTAAAGAGTTATCTTCCGAGAGATTTTTTTCAACGCGTGCAAGGAATTCTTCCAATACACCGTCGGCATTTTCGCTGAGCAGTTTGTACGACTCGACAAACGCCTTTATTATCTGCACTTCCTCCACGCCCTTGCTGTCGGGGCAGAATTTTTTACCGCCCTTCGTAGCTTCGACGCACTGCCATACCACCTTGCTGTGAGTAGTTCCGCTGTGCCAACACCTACGCGTCAGAGTCCCGCCGCAAAATCCGCATTTAATCAGACAACTGAAAGCGTACTTGCGCGTAAAAATTTCGCGTTTTCCGCCGTCGGTCTTGCGAGGATTGCTTCTGCGGTGTAATATTTCCTGTGCCTTTTCAAAAATTTCTTCCGAAACAATCGGCTCGTGGTGGTCAGCCAGATAATACCTGTCCTCTTCTCCGAAATTGGTGAGCCTGCGCTTTGATATGGGGTCAACAGTAAAAGTTTTGCCCATTAGTAAATCGCCCTTGTACTTTTCGTTTTTTATAATGTCTATAACCGTAGATTCGGGCCAAGCCGTGCCGCCGCGCTTGGTTTTATAGCCGAGATTCCGCAGCTCTTTTGAAATAACGCTGCCGCCTGCGCCTTCAATGTATCTTCTGAAAATGTAGCGCACAATCTCCGCTTCCTCTTCGTTGACGGATATGGATTTGCTTACAGGGTCGTAATCGTATCCGAGGCAGCCCTGAAAGCCGACCATTTCACCGCGTTGCATCTTCATCTTTAAGCCCTTTTTGACATTGGCAGAAATGTTCTCCACTTCCTGCTGGGCGACTGAGCTCAGGACGACGAGCAAAAGCTCGCCGTCCATCGTCAGCGTGTTGATGTTCTCTTCCTCGAAGAATACGGCAATATTCCTCTCTTTGAGCATACGCACATATTTCAACGTGTCCAGAGTATTCCTTGCAAAACGCGAAATGGACTTGGTTATGACCATATCCACCTCGCCGTTCATGCAATCATTGATGAGCCTTTGGAATTCCTCGCGTTTGGCAACCTGTGTACCAGTAATGCCCTCATCGGCATAGATTCCAGCGAACAGCCAATCGTCTTTCTTTTTTATGAGCTCTGTATAGTATATAACCTGCGAACGATAGCTGTTTAGCTGGTCTTCGTCGTTCGTGCTCACCCTGCAATAGGCGGCTACGCGCAGTTTTCCCTTTGCGTTGCCACCTTTTCTGCGGGCATAAACACGATTATTGCCTTTAATTACTTCAACGTTCATCATTCACCTTTCATAAAAAATCGTATTAACTTTATAGTGTGTATTATACACTAACTATTATCAGTTGTCAAGCGGTCAAATCTGACCTGACGCCATAATCATTCATAAGATCTTTTTTAATAGCGTTATATTCCTCCTTAGAAATCAATCCGCACGATAACAGCGTTCTCAACATAGAAAGCTGTATGCTGTATCGCGCAACCCTGTCATTGCATTTGTTTTCCGTAATATTTTCCCCTTAAAATTTATTCGTTGTTTTGCTAATAGTTCTCCTTTCCGTATTCACGGCGCTTCTATATAATTTTTTACTTCTGGCGGAACATATCACTTCGGCACCTTTTCTCAACCGTATGCCGCAGAAGTTTTTTAATTTTTCTCTCCCTGCGCAACGTCACGCAGAATTATTTTGCATTATAGTCGCCACTCCGCGACTCACTGCTTAAATTTTTAAACTTAGCAACCACTTCTTTTGCCATTTAAATATTTTAGTTTATAAGCGATAAGTTTGGCGGGTTTCCCGCTTGTCATTTTGCGGCAAGCAAAATTTCTCGTAGGTGGGAATTATACCACCTACCTTATCCTCGTAAGGTAGAATTAAGGACACTTTTTGGGCGGAGCGGAAATTGCTCCGCCCGTTTTGTGTCTCATTGCAGGTTGACCGCGCCTACAAACTTGTAAACAATACGGATCTGCCTTTTTGCGGTGCTTTTTCGGCGCAAAGCATCGGAAGACGATGCACATTTTATTTTTGCTCCCACTTCGATACGATCGATAAACGCATTGAGGATCTCCGGCGTCAGTTCAGGTATCTCTGTGTATCTGTCTACAAGAAGCAAAAACCTGTTCAAGCCGTCGTCACGATCCTTTATTGCTTTCAATCCCGCATTCAGCTCGGCGATCCTCGTTTTGAGTTTTGCCTGCTCCGCTTCGTAATCTTTGGACAAAACTGCAAATCTGTCGTCGCTGATTTTTCCGCAGAGACTATCCTCATACAACCGCTTGATGATGCCGTCGATCTCCGCACACCGCCGCTCCGATCGACTCAGTTCGCTTTTTGCGGCGTTCGATCTCTTGTTTATCTTTTGTTCCATCTCGCCGTAGTAAAAAGCAATGAACTCCTGCCGCCGTTCCCTGATGCTTCTGCATACGCGCCGCAGATCGTTGAGCACGATCGCATATAACAGGTCATATGTGATGTGATGGCTTGTACAATCGTGGAACTTTGCCCGTCTGTAGCGCGAACATACAAAAGCGTCACGCTGTGTCTGTTTGGTGTTATGGTGCAAATACATGCGATTGCTGCAATCGGCGCAATACACAAGCCCGTTAAAGACATTTACGCACGGGCTACCTATTTTCTTGGGACGCCTTCTGCTTTCAAGCATCTTATGTACGATCGCAAAGGTTTCCCTGTCGATAATAGCCTCCTGTGTATTCTCAAAGATCACCCAGTTTTCTCGCGGCAATCTTTCCTGATATTTCGTCTTGTACGACTTCTTTCTTGTCTTAAAATTGACCGTACACCCCGTATATGCCTCCTGCTTGAGAATACCTGCGACCGTCGCCATACTCCAAACATCGGGGACTTCGCTCTTACTCCGAACGGGCATCCCTCGTCTTTTGAAATAGATGATCGGCGTCTCTATCCCGCGAGCCGTAAGGATATCGGCGATCTCCTTTGTCCCCGCCCCTTCAAGGTAGAGCCGATATATTTCCCGAACGACCAAAGCGGCCTCCTCATCAATGACCCATTTGGTCTTGTCCCGTTCGTCCTTCTTATAACCATAAGGCGGAACGGGGCTGACATGTTTACCCGACATTCCCTTTGCACGAAGCACGGCTTTGACCTTTTTGCTGGTATCTTTGGCGTACCACTCGTTGATAATGTTCCGAAAGGGCGTAAATTCATCGCCTTCCTGCTTACTGTCCACCATGTCGTTGACTGCAATAAAGCGAATCCCCTTCTGCTCAAACAATATCTCGGTATAGTACCCGACCATGATGTAGTTTCTTCCGAATCGCGACATATCCTTGACGATGACCGTCTTTACTTTACCGCTCTCAATATCACCGAGCATCCGCTGAAACGCGGGGCGATTAAAGTTAGTCCCCGAATACCCGTCATCCACATAGAACACCGGGTTCAAGAATGCGTGCGACTTTGCATACGACTCTAAAATTTCCTTTTGGTGCACGATACTGTTGCTGTCTCCGACTAGGTCATCATCGCGAGAGAGACGACAGTAGAGCGCCGTTATTTCACCTCCGTAATTATAATTTTTTGTTTCAACTGTCTGCTTCATTTCAGATTCCATAAGAAATTCCTCCGTTAATCAGCAAACAGCAAGTTTTGCATTTGTTCATCTTCGAAATGCCGTCTCACCAGTCCGCTTATAACTTCAAAAGATGTGGTCTTTATATTTGGCATCTCTTCCGCGATAACGATAACTTCCGTTCCGCCAATCGTTTCTGTTTCAATTCTCTGCTTTCTCTCTTTCAATTCTCCTTATTTTTGTTTGTGCGGATATCGTGTTCCCTCTCCCGATATGGCTGCAATGTTCTCTCACCATTCCACAAAGCCCCTCTCCTTTATGAAATAATAAGTCCGCCGGGCCGTGCGGAGGCCTTGTTCAGGCTCACCCGCTTTGCCCCGACGGACGGTTCATGATATTCAGTTGTCCGTTTTCTTCCTTGACTTTTTCTTGCAGAACTTGATATCCTTCTTCGATCAGCTTTACCTTCGTAAGGCCGTGCGCTTTCAGGAAAGCGTTGATCTCGTCAAACAATTCCCGCGGAATCATCGTCCCGAAGTTCCCGCTTGCCTGCTTTCTTTTTTCTTTATTGCGTTCCTCATACCGCCTGCGGCTCTCTCTGCCCGGCGTATTTTCTTTCCGCTGCATAACGCCTCCGAAAATTGCGTCTCGTATTAACACTAATTCTATCATACTCTGCCCGATAAGTCAAGCGCTCATATCAACTTTTATTCCTTGCCGTACTGATAACGGCTTACCTTATTTTCCCGTTCCTCGCGCTGCTTGCGCTCTTGTTCCATCTCGTCCTCGATCTCTTTCAGGCGGTCAGTATGGTCGCGGCTCAGATATTCGCTTTCTTCCCCGAACGAGGCGAGAAAGCCGCCGATGAGTTTGCCTACTTTGTAGTGCGAGATGGCAAGCCTGCGCTTTAAGCCGTTGTCGTTGACCTTGTGCCGAAATTTGCTCTCGTAGATCGCGGGCTTGATACTCTTCACGGCGCGCAGTACGATATTTGCCTGCCGACGCTTGTAGTCCGCGCGAAGTTCGTCGATGACGGTGATATTTTGCGGTTCGACTTTATAGTGGTCGATAAATTCCTTCTTGAAAAGATCGGTCTTTATAATGTCTTTGGCGAACGGCGCGAAGATGTCGGTCTCATATTTTGCAAGCCGTTCATGAAAGGCTCTGTCCGCCTTCCGCGCCCGCCTGTCATAGAGCAATATCTTTTTCACCGTTTCGTCCACCTGTTTGCGGTATGGCTCCATATCCCGCTTGCCGTAGAAGAAGCTCGCGTCCTTCGGAATTTTCTTGGCAAGGTCAACAAGCGCCTTGCGCACCTCGTTTTCGCTGACGAGACTTTTCGGAAATGTTATTTTCTTCAACTCTCGCAGCGCCTCGTCCCGCGTCATGTAGAGCCGCTCCTCGTGTCCGCAGACATAGCTGTTTAAGCGGACGTGCATACGGTCGAGGACGGGTTTGGAGATCTTCCCCTTGTGCCTGTATTCGAGCTCCTTCTTCCGATACTTGCACTTCGGTGCTTTCTCGGCAAACCAGAAGTGAATATGCAGATGATGGGGCTTGTCCTTGTGCAGCGAACAGATCAAATCTATATTCTTGGGATCGAGCCCCATATCCCGAAAGAACTCCCCGAAGGTGCGCTTTACAAGCCGCATACACTTTTCGGGCGTGTCGATCTTATAACTCATCTCTTCGTTGAGCGAGATAAAGCCGTGCCACAGCATTTTGTTTGCCTTCGCTCGTTCCTGTATCACTTTGAGTTTGTGTTGTGAGATAAAGCCGTCGCCGTTGAATATGCCCGTACTCTTTTCGAAGTACGAGATCATGTCGCGCATATCCGATTTAGAATTTTCTCCGTTCAGCTTCCTGTCCGAAGTCATGTACTTGTAGATATTGTTTCCGCCGTCCGACATTTCGTAGTACGGCCGCTCGCGCTCGAACTTCTTGCGCTCTTCCGCCGTGGCGTTGCTTTTTAACTTCCACGGCGTGTAGGTGATGTTAAAGATAATTGGTTGATTGCTTATTGTCTTTCCTCCTTTCCCGTTTGATTTTTATGCTGATTTATTTTCTATTTGCCGCAGGCAAACCGAACGCAGGTTTCCTGCTTCGGAAAGCAAAAACGCAGCGTGGTACACGAAACTGCGTTTTTCTTATCCTGCTACAGGTTGTCCTTCAAATCATCCCAC
>DVIK01000079.1 GCA_018711385.1 Candidatus Coproplasma avistercoris | reverse complement strand
TTACAATAGGCAACTGCCTTAGAAGAATACTCCTGTCCGCGCTCCCCGGTGCGGCGGCGCAGGGAATAAGATTTTTGGACGGCAGCGTAAAGCATGAGTTTTCCGCGGTACCCGGCGTAAAGGAGGACGTGACGGAGATAATCCTCAACCTCAAGACGCTGGCTATCAAAACAAAGGTCACCGACAAGGACTATGTAAAGGTCGTTCACCTTTACAAGGAAGGTCCCGCAGATGTAAAGGCAAGCGACATAGAGCAGGACGCCGAGATAGAGATAATCAACGGCGACCAGCACATATGCACCGTAGACGCGGGCTATAAGATAGACATGGAGATAACCATAGGCAGGGGCAGGGGATATAAGGGAGCAGACCACACCAGCTCCGACCTCATCGACTACATCCCCATCGACTCCATCTATACCCCCGTAAAGAAGGTAAACTACAGCGTAGAGAACACCCGCGTTGGTCAGAACACCGACTACGACAAGCTCGTTTTAGAGGTATGGACCAACGGCGCGTTCAGCGCCAAGGAGATAGTTTCCCTTGCCGCAAAGATAATGCAGGATCACATCAGCCTGTTTGTCGATCTTTCGGATACGATAAAGAGCATGGACATACTCGTGAAAAACGAGGACGACAAGCAGCAGCAGGTGCTTGCCATGGCAATAGAGGACATGGACCTCTCTGTGCGCTCGTATAACTGCCTTAAGCGCGCAAACATACACACGGTTGAAGATTTAACGAGGAAGACGGAAGACGAAATGCTCAAGGTTCGCAACCTCGGCAGAAAATCGCTCGATGAAGTTATTCAGAAGCTCGAATCTTACGGACTTTCGCTCGCTAACAAGGAGGACTAAGAAAAATGCCCGGTAAATTAGGAAGAACTACCAAGCAGAGAATGGCAATACTCAGGAATCAGGCGTCCGAGCTCCTGTGGTACGGCAAAATAAAGACGACTGCGGCAAGGGCCAAAGAACTTCAGCCCTATGTCGAAAAGATCATAACCAAGGCGGTAAACACCTACGACCTCAACGAGGAGATCGACGTTGTGACCAAGGACAAGAAGGGCAAGGAGACGACCGTAAAGTCGGTCAAGGATACGCCCAAAAAGCTTGCCGCCCGCCGCGCCATAATGGCCAAGCTGCGCGACCTGCAGGAGGTGAAGGCCTTCAACGAAAAGAAGGCTGAGTTCAAGGCGCGCACCGCCGACGTTCAGCACCCCCTTATGGAAAAGCTGTTCAACGAGATAGCTCCCAAGTATGCCCAGCGCAAGGAAGAGCTCGGTCAGGGCGGCGGTTACACCCGCATCTACCTGCTCGGCGAGCGCCGCGGCGACGCTTCCGAAGAGGCCATCATCGAGCTGGTGTAAGCCGTTCGGGGCTTAGATTTGATTTTGAAAATTCCGTGCAATATGCACGGAATTTTTTTGTGGCCGCGGTATATGTCGGGCGGAATTGCGGGTGGCGGACAGCTTTCGGCGTTTCCGCGCCGAAATTTTCACGCCTGCGGGTCTTGACATCGGGAAAATGAGTGATATAATATATTTGTAGAGTAACGGCACGAGCCGCAGACCCTGCAAATATTATGTAAAGGAGTTGCGTATGACCTGGTTCAACAAACTGCCCCGTCTTGTGCAGATAATCCTCCTTCTCATCCCCGGCGTTAACTGGGTGGTCGAGATTGTCGTAAGGTGGAGCACATGGCTTAAAAAGAAGGGCCTCATCAGACTTATCGTCTGCATCATAGTAACCATCCCCTCCGGTATCATCATCGGCTGGCTGGACTGCATCTGGTGTCTTCTCTTCAAGAAACTTTGCTTCCAGTAAGAAACAAAAAAGCGCCCTCCGCACAAGCGGAGGGCGCTTTTTACCGCCGTTCAGACGGAATAATATTCAATCACCAGATCGTCAGCTGTGCCTCCGAACGCGGCCGCGCCTATCTGCACGCCTTCGGGGCAGCTCACATATTCAAGTTCCGAACAGTCCAAAAACGCCTCTGCGCCTATTATTTCCAGCGAGGCCGGCATGGCGATTTCTTTAAGGTATGCGCAGCCGGTAAATGCCGCCTCACCGATCTCACTCAGCGCGCAGCCCTCTTCAAATACTATGTCGGTCAGGTTCGGGGCCGTATCGGCGCCGCTCGCACTGAACAGCAGCGCGGGTATGCGCTCCACGCCCTTGCCCACATACAGCGTCAGCCCGCCACTGTCGCGGCCGGCGTTTCTGAATATGTCCAGAGACTGGCAGTCGTCGGCCGACTTCGCGTCGTAATATACCGATATCAGCGAGCGGCAATCCCTGAACGCGCTTCCGCTTATGGCAGTTGTCGTGTCGGGAATGTTCACCTCTGCAAGATTGGCGCAGCCTGCAAATGCTCGCCTGCCTATCTTCTGCAGGCCGTGCGGCAGTGAGGCCGAAATTATCTGCAGATTGTCCTCAAAGGCGCTTTCGGCTATCTCGGTCACGGGCAGTCCGTCGTGCACGGACGGGATCACAAGCTCTATCGCTTTATCGTTGCTCAGTATGCCCGCAACTGCGCAGTGGTCGCCCGCTGCGGCGAATATCAGGCCTTCGGTTGCCGAGGGCGGGTCGCCCTCTTCGCGCCTGTCCGCTCCGCACGCGGAACATACATATACGGTGTAAGGTGCACCTTCCTGCGTATATCCCTCTTCGGCGACCTGCCACATGTGTCCCGTCTCGGGCAGAGTCACGGTATAGCCGTCGCCGCACGCCCCGCAGACAAATTTCCTGTGGCCCGCATGTTCGCAGTCGGGCAGCACCTCTTCGGCAACTTTGTAGCTGTGTCCATTTTCGGGAGTATATGACTGCTCGTCTATGTAGTTGTGTCCGCAGGCCGTGCAGGTGTATTTTGTGTAACCGCGCTCGGTGCATGTGGAGGGAACGAC
Source organism: Candidatus Coproplasma avistercoris (assembly GCA_018711385.1). Taxonomy (GTDB): domain Bacteria; phylum Bacillota; class Clostridia; order Christensenellales; family Borkfalkiaceae; genus Coproplasma; species Coproplasma avistercoris. The sequence continues at coordinate 41,696 of DVIK01000079.1, read as the reverse complement.
GGTCGGCTCGTAGCTGTGCGGCAGCTTCTGCGTAAAGTTATCTTTATATTCGTCGCCGCATCGCGTACAGCTGTATATGGTGTAGCCCTCGGCGTCGCATTCGGGCTGAACGATCGTCTCTTTATAGTCGTGTCCAAGTTCGGGCAGAGGTTCTATTTCCACATACTCGCAGTTGCGGCAGGCCAGCTTACGTTCGCCGCCGTGCGTGCAGTCGGACTCGGTTATCACCTGTTCGACGAACAGATCGTGTTCGGAGGGCGGAGTGTAGGAGGAGCCGTCGATGTAGCTGTCGCCGCAGGCGGAACATACGTATTTCGTATAACCCTGCTCCGTGCAGGTGGGTTCCGTCGTCACAGGTTCATATTCGTGCCCGTCGGGGCTCAATATCAGCTCGTCTTCGCCGAGCGGCGTCTGACAAGTTTCATCTGCAAAATACTTTCCGCAGCCGCACTCCCAGTGCGCAAGTATGCCGGGAGCCGTGCAGTCCGGCTCGATGCCTTCAACGAATACGGGTTCGTGCACATGCTCCTGCGGCAGCTCGTCCGATTGTCCGGGAGGGGATGGAGGCGGTGTATCTTCTCCGCCCAGAGTTCCCTGTTGCTGCACGCATGCAGCGCAAGTAAGTGCAATTGCGGCCATGCCGGCAAGCGCCGCTATCAACCTCAGTTTCATGTGCTTTATCCTCTGTGATCAAGTGGGTGCAAGAGTATAGTTTTCTTGTCACGAACTGCACCATAAATAATTATAGCACCGCGGAGTGTGCGTTTCAACCATTTTGTATTGCCGTGGCGAAAATTTTGCGGTCCGGACAGATCGGAATGCATGCGCAACGGCAAGCTGAAGGTAAGTTGCGGCGGTCGCGGCAGATTTTTTAAGGCGTGTGCGCCGGAAGAACAAAAATATCCCCCGCGGAACTCAGTCCCGCGGGGGATACCGATAATACAGACCTTAAAGACACTCGTTGTTCTTACGCGAACTATGCGGAATACCTCATCGCATTCCCTGATTATTTCGTGCGTGATTGCGGCCCTCTTCCCATCCGCATATCCCGCGCACCGGGCTTTCGACCTCCTTCACGCTTTTCACGGCGTTCAGGGCGATGTGTCGGTCTGCAACAGATCTTGTTTTCTTCCGCATCGCTGCGGTAGTTTGCGCCGCGCCATCACGACTATCGGCATACGGCTGCGTCCGGGCCTTCGCCCCGATGAAAAGTTTATTGCGGCAGGGCTGAACACGGGTGACACAACTTGCGCCAGCCTTAAACTCCGCCAACTTTCCTGCAGTTTATTTTTGTGATCCCCATTCTCGGCCGGGCCCGCATTCGTGGCGGGGGAAGCGGTGCGCGCCTCTTCCCGCATATCCCGACAGTCCGGGGCACAAAAACCTGCACAATTACTTCTGTGCAGGCATTGTTTTCAAAGTTATTAAATTTTAATTCCGAGACCCGCTTCCGCTTACGGTGCTTTTTGCACTTGCGGCGAGATCGCCTTGCAGGCAAGATCTTTTAGCTTCCTTATCGGGCTTCCCTCTGCCTTAAAGGGGGAGCACCCTTCAGATGAATGTCTCCGGCCGTTGCCGTCCTTCTTGCAACACCGGGCCTTCGCCGTTGTCGCGGAATTTTCTTATCCGGAATAGAAAACTCTTCAACGGTCTTCGCCCGTCTGCTCCGGGTGTATTGCGGCGCTTTGCTGCCGGCCGTAAAAATTTTTTGTCACCTTCAGGGAACTTTCCTCGGTAAGGTTCGGGGTTAAGCCTCTTTCCGAAAACCGATCTGAATCCCTGCGAAATTAAAACCGTGTTTTCAGAATAGGGTCTCCCGGGTATGACTGTTCATTGGACTACCCTCCTTGTTCTCGTAGTAGCTTTGCAGAAGTAAAATGTTCTTTTCATCTCTTTTACCTCCTTGCGTTGCTATTCAATATATCGTTTGCCGGCGCCTCATCGCGCCGTCGGAAGATTGACATTGACCCCCTTTCGGGGCTACTTGAATTTCATCTTTGACCTCTTTTGAGTTATTTGCAAAAATGTTTAGCGCTAACATTTTTTGTTTGTTTTTATCTTTTGTACCTTTATTATAGCATGCAAATTCCGTTTGTCAATAGGCAAATCAAAAAAATATTAAAAAAATCAGGTAAAAATTTTTTTCTTCTTCCGCCGCTGCCTTTTTGCTGTCGGCGTCCGGATCGCGTTTTGCCGTGCAAGCAGCATTTACCGCGCACTTTTTGCCGCGCGCGTCGGGACTGCAAAAAATAATGTGCGGAAAAGGCGAAATCAGGGTGAAAAACGCGTGCAAAATTTGCAATAAGTGATATAATAGAACACGGGTCCGCGCGTGCGCGGAAAATCACGACAGGAGTAAGCTATGTTTCAGGTAGATCATCCCCTCGGTTATGCGATAATCATAGCCATAATACTGCTCGCAACAAAGTTGTGCGGACTGCTGTTCAGAAAGCTGAAGCTGCCCGAGGTGCTCGGCTTCATAATAGCGGGCATACTCATCGGCCCCGCCGTCTTCGGCCAGTTCTGCGGCTTTACGCTCATCGGCTTCGAGGGCGCGCCCGGCGAGGGCGGCGTCGCGGACGGAGCATACAAGGCGCTGTTCGTGCTCGAAGGCAGCGTCGGCTCAAACGAGACCGTCTCTGTATTTTCAAAGATAGGCGTTATCCTGATAATGTTCTCCGCAGGGCTGGAGACCAACCTTAACGACATCAAAAACACCGGCCTTGCAAGTTTCCTCATGGCAATAGCGGGCGTCGCCGTTCCCTTCGGGCTGGGCATCGCCATCAGCCTGCCGTTCGGCGATATCGGCCTGGGCGCGGCGCACATCTACCGCTCAGTGTTTATCGGCGCCATCCTTACCGCCACCAGCGTGGCCATAACCGTTTCCGTGCTCAAAGAGCTGGGCAAGATAAACACCAAGCTCGGCACCACCATAGTTTCCGCCGCGGTCATCGACGACGTGATAGGCATAGTCGTGCTCTCGATAGTGACCAGCATCGCGCGTTCGGGCAGCGTCGAGGCGTCGAACGGGTTCGAGGCGTTCAAGGGCACCGTCTACGGCACAATAATAATGATAGTGGCGTTCTTCGTGGTGGCGATAGGCGCGGGCTTCCTCATAAACAAGTTGTTCAGGTGGCTGGAAAAGAAGTGGCCCAAGACGCACAGGCTGCCCATCTTCTCGCTGGTGGTGTGCTTCATCTACAGCTGGGTGGCGGAGGAGATCTTCGGCGTCGCCGACATAACCGGGTCATTCCTCGCGGGCATAGTGCTCGCCACTGTGCACCGCACCGGCGAATACGTCGATACCAAGGTCAACGTAAATACATACACCATATTCGCGCCGATATTTTTTGCCAACATAGGCATAAGCAACATAGATTTCTCGGGCGTGGGCGGGACCATCCTGCTGTTCGCCTTCCTCGCGGTGCTCATGGGCCTCATCGGCAAGATAGTCGGCTGCGGCGCGGTTGCCAAGGGCTTCGGCTACAGCTGGCGCGAATCGGCGATAGGCGGCGTGGGCATGATGGCGCGCGGCGAAGTGGCGCTCATCGTCACGCAGACGGCCACCAATCCCTCGCTGGGCGAAAACGCGCTGGGCGGCGAGTTCATGATAATGACGGTGCTGCTCATACTCGTGTCGTCCATACTCACACCCATACTGCTCAAGGTGCTGTACAGCAAGGAGCTGCCGCTTAAAAACGGCCCTGCGGGCGGATTGCCTCCCGCAGGCGGAGGGCAGGATGAGCAGCCTGCGTCCGATGACGGAGAGCCCGTCGCGCAGCAGCCCGCAGACGGCGCCGCAGGGGCTTAAAAACGCATTCAGCGGCACATATCCCTTAATCAATTGCCCGCGGCATGCCGCGGGCATATTTTTTGCGGCTTTTGAAACGAGCTGCGATTGACATTGCCGCCGCGCAGTGGTATGATAGTTTTACAGTAAGTTTTCAAGAGGACGCCATGAAGGAGGGTGCGGCGCGTCTTACCCCGCTCGCGGGCAGGGTGGCGCTCAGAAAGAAAGATGCGATAACGGGATCGGTGTTTCTCGCTATCCTCATAACCATCTTTGCCGTTATCGCGGTGAGGGTGCTGGTGGCGGCCTGCCTGCCCTCTGACGCGGCGGCGTTCTGGGCGCTTGCGGCGCTCGTGCTCGTGGCGGACGCGGCGGTGTGCGTGCTGCTGTTTACGCGCGCCTTTTACGATGCCGGCTCGGTTGCCACCGCCCCGCCCTACACGATAGCCTACCGTTCGGACGGGTACATAGAGCTGTGCCACCGCAGCGGGCGCAGGGAGTACTTTGCCGTGCGCCAGGTGGCGGACGTGCGCGCATATCCCGCAAAGCTCGGCTTTGTAATCTACGGGTGGGCTTATTCGGGCAACCTTAATTACGGCAAGGTGACCTTCTTTTTGTCGGACGCGGGCAGGCTGAAAAAGAAGTCTGTGAAGATGGTCGCAAACTGCATGGACACGGCGCGTTTCATCCGCGAGGATTTCCTGCCCACGGTCACGGGCGCGGAGCGGCAGTAAAAAAACGCCGCAAGGCGCTTAAAATAGGTTGACAGCCGCGGGAAAATTATGGTAATATCTAATGGCAATTTGATCCCGTGGGGGAGTAGTGAGCGCGCCGCGTGCGCGTGGCAGTCAACCAACATCATGGCAAGGTTTCCTTGCCTGGCCTGCCTTAAATTCACCAGACTCGCGTAACCGTTGCCGTGTGCAAGCACGGCCTTTCGGCTCTGCGCGCTTCTTTTGACCGTAAGCCGAAGGGCTTGCGGATTTTTTTTGCAAAAAACAGGAGGTCACAGTTCAATGAAGGAGTACATGCAATCCGCGCGCGAAGTGCTTAAAACGCTCGACGTGGATCCCGACGCCGGTCTTTCGGACGGCCGGGTCGAAGAGAACCGCGAAAAGTACGGCAAGAATGCCTTCACGCGCGAAAAGCCCAAGTCTGTCCTGCGCAGGATAGGAGAGGCGCTGCTCGAACCCATGCTCATCATCCTGCTCGTGGCGCTCGTCATCTCCGTGGTGGTGCAGATAATAAGCGTGTCCACGGGCGGGCACTTCGACATAGTGGAGTGCGTGGGCATACTGGTGGCGGTGGCGCTTTCGGTCACCATCACGGTGGTCATGGAGGACAGGAGCGCAAAGGCGTTCGAGGCCCTCTCGCGCATGGGCGAAGACACGCTGGTAAAGGTCATACGCGGCGGCGAGGTAAAGATGATCCCGCAGGGCGACGTGGTGGTCGGCGACATACTGTGCGTTGAGACGGGCGCCAAGCTGCCTGCCGACGGCAGGCTCATATCTTCAGACCAGCTGATGTCGGACGAGAGCGCGCTCACCGGCGAGAGCATGGCGGTGCACAAGGACGCCGCCTTCGTGTGTGCGGCGGAGAATACCCCCGTGGCGGAGAGGAGCAACATGCTCTATTCGGGCTGCTTTATCACCGGCGGCAGCGGCAAGGCCGTCGTCACGGGCGTTGGCGACAACACCGAATTCGGCAAGATAGCCCGCGAGCTCACCCATCAGGATAAGTCGAGCACCCCGTTGCAGGAAAAGCTCGGCAAGCTCGGCAAACTCATAACCATAGTCGGCTCCGTGGCCGCCGCCGTGATATTTCTCGTGCAGGTGGTCGAGATACTCATACGCGGCTTCGGCTCGTCCGATCCCTCGCTGCTGTTCGCAAACATGAACGCGACGCAGATCTTCGGACTGTTCTCCGAGGCATTTCTGGACAGCATAGTACTGATCGTTGCCGCCGTGCCCGAAGGCCTGCCCACGATAGTGGCGGTCACGCTGGCCATAAACATCATAAAGATGTCCAAACAGAACGCGCTCGTAAAAAAGCTGGTCGCATGCGAAACGGTGGGCTGCATCAACGTCATCTGTTCGGATAAGACGGGCACGCTCACCGAAAACCGTATGACGGTCACCGACGTGCAGCTGGGCGATACGCATCTCTTGCCCGCCGAGCTGCCGCGCGAAGGCGCGCTGATGCGCGGCTTCTGCGTGAACTCCACCGCCGACGTGCACTTCGAGGGCGACAAGCCGCAGTTCATAGGCAACCCCACGGAGTGCGCCATGCTGGTGGCGGCGCACAGGTCGGGCATAGACTATAAAGAGGTGCGCGGCGCATATACGCAGGTCTATCGCTATCCGTTCTCTTCCGAGACAAAGAACATGACTACCGTAGTGGCGGAGGACGGCGGCGAGGTCGCCTACACCAAGGGCAGTCCGGAAAAGATACTCGCCATGTGCGTGATGCCCGAAGAGGAGCGGAGAGCCGCGGAGGAGGCGATTGCCGGATATCAGGCGCAGGCAGGCAGGGTGATAGCCCTTGCCCACCGCGCGCTGGATAAAAGTTACGACTTCGAGCACGAGCGCGAAGAGGTTGAAAGCGGCATGACTTACGACGGATTCGTGGTCATCTCCGACCCGCTCCGCGCCGACGTGTTCGATGCGGTGGAGCGCTGCCGTCATGCGGGCATCGACATAAAGATGCTCACGGGCGACAACATAATCACCGCCAAGGCGATAGCTTCGCAGCTGGGCATACTCGACGGCGACCACATAGCCGTGGAGGCAAAGGACATAGAGGACCTTCCCGACGAAGAGTTCGCCGAGCAGATAAAGCGGATAAGGGTGATAGCCCGCTCCACGCCCGTAATAAAGATGCGCGTTGTAAAGGCGCTCAAGGCCCAGGGCAACGTCGTGGCGGTCACGGGCGACGGCATAAACGACGCCCCCGCAATAAAGAATGCCGACGTAGGCGTGGCGATGGGCATCACGGGCACCGAGGTGAGCAAGGCCGCCAGCGACATAGTGCTGCTGGACGACTCGTTCTCCACCATAGTCACCGCCGTGCAGTGGGGCAGGGGCATCTACGAAAACTTCCAGCGCTTCATCCAGTTCCAGCTCACGGTCAACCTCTCGTCCATGCTGATAGTGTTCGTATGCGTGGTGCTCGGCAGCGTGCTGCCCGTATCCAACCCCTTCACCGCGCTGCAGATGCTGTGGATAAACCTGATAATGGACGGCCCTCCCGCAGTGACGCTCGGCCTGGAGCCCATGCGCACGGGGCTTATGGACAGGAGGCCCACGCCCAGGAACGCGGGCATACTCACAAAGGACATGATGTCGCGCATAGTGGTGAACGGGCTGTACATGACGCTCATCATCGTGCTGCAGTACACGCTCAACTTCCTCGGCATCGAGGAGGGGCACGAGGGCACCGCCGTGTTCACGCTGTTCGTGCTGTTCCAGCTGTTCAACGCCTTCAATTCGAGGGAGCTGGGCAACGAAAGCATATTCAAAAATTTCCTGCACAACCACATAATGCTGGCGGTATTCGCGGGCACCTTCGTGCTGCAGGTGATAATCACCCAGTTCGGCGGCACGGTGTTCGACACCAACGGTCTGAACATCGTCGACTGGGTAAAGGTGTTCGCCATGGCGCTCTCCGTAATAGCCCTCTCGGAGATAGTAAAGCTCGCGCGCAGGCTGTTCGCAAAGTTGCGCGCACGCAGGTGAGTCTGCAATTCGGAGCATATGATACGGGGCGCGGCCCGAAGCCGCGCCCCGTGTTTTGTACTTCAGCTCTTCGCCATAAAAAGCGTATATCGATGCCGAAAATTGCGGGCGCGGCGCCCTTTGTTTTTTCCGTGTCGTCCGCGGCGGCCGTGTTCTGCATTAAAAGTCCTCCTCGCTTGTTCTGTCTCCCGATTGTAGCCGCCCAGGATCACGGCGGCATAACGCAGACATAAACGCAGCATAAACTTTGCGCGGCTTGCCGCCGCGCTGCGGGCATTGACAACGCCGCCCGTTTGTTATATAATTTTCTGCGTACACGCAAACGGAGGGAAAACCGATGAAATACATACTCGCACTCGACCAGGGCACCACCAGCACTCGCGCCGTGATCTACTCGCAGGGCGGCGGGACGACCGCCTCTTACGGCAGGGAGATACCGCAGATATATCCCGCGCCCGGCATGGTGGAACACGACCCCGAGGAGATATTCTTCTCCTCGCTGCGCGCCATATCCAACGCGCTGGAGCGCGCAGGCATAGCCGCGGACGACATAGCCGCCATGGGCATCACCAACCAGCGCGAAACGACGATAGTCTGGGATAAAACTACCGGCAGGGCGGTGTGCAACGCCATAGTGTGGCAGTGCCGCCGCACGGAGCAGCGGTGCGCGCGGCTGAGGGAGGAGGGGCTCACGGGCCTCATCCGCCGAAAGACGGGCCTCATCCCCGACCCCTACTTTTCGGCCACCAAGCTCGAATGGATACTGAATAACGTGCCGGGCGCGCGCCGGAGGGCGGAGAGGGGCGAACTGCTCTTCGGCACGGTGGATACCTACCTCATCTGGAAGCTCACGGGCGGCAGGGTGTTCGCCACCGACTACACCAACGCCGCGCGCACCATGCTCTTCAACATCCACACCCTCGAATGGGACGACGAGCTTTTAAGGCTGTTCGGCATACCGCGTTGCATGCTGCCCGAGGTCAGGGCGGGCGGCGCCGACTTCGGCGTCACCGATAGGCAGTTTTTCGGCGCGGGCATACCCATACGCGGCGTGGCGGGCGACCAGCAGGCCGCGCTGTTCGGGCACCTGTGCTTTGGCGAGGGCGACGCCAAGAACACCTACGGCACGGGCTGCTTTCTTTTGATGAACGCAGGCTTTTCGCCCTGCCTTGCCGACGGGCTGATAACCACGCTGTGTGCCACGCCATCCGGCAGGCCGCAGTACGCGCTCGAGGGTTCTGTGTTCATAGGCGGCGCCGCCGTGCAGTGGCTGCGCGACGGACTGGGGCTGATCTCCTCCGCGGCGGAGACGGAGGAACTCGCCCTACGCGTGCCCGACAGCGCGGGCATGTACTTCGTGCCCTCGTTCAACGGGCTGGGCGCGCCCTGGTGGGACGGCGACGCCTGCGGCGTGCTGTGCGGCATAACGCGCGGCGCCCGCAGGGAACACGTCGTGCGCGCCGTGCTCGAGGGCATAGCTTACAGGGTAAACGACGTGCTGCACGCCATGGAGGCGGCTTCGGGCGTTACGCTCTCCCGGCTGGCAGTGGACGGTGGCGCCAGCGCCAACAACTTCCTCATGCAGTTTCAGGCGGATATCTCCGGCTGCGGCGTGGCGCGCCCCGCCGCTACCGAGGTGACCTCGGCGGGCGCCGCTTACCTTGCGGGCCTTTCGTGCGGGTACTGGACGGAGCGCGACCTGCGCGCCATACGCGGGGAAGAGGAGGTGTTCGCCCCTTCGGCAGACGAGGATAAACGGCAGGCGCTGCTTTCGGGCTGGGAGCGCGCCCTGCGCCGCGCCCGCACAAGGTAAAAGGCGGTATTTGCGGCATATATGTGCACGTTTTTATAAGATTATGGACGATAAAGAATATAAACTCAACTTCGAATTCGTGCCGGACGGCTGCTGGTATTCCAACCTGCGCAGCATAATGCCCGACAAGTGGAAGATAATAAGAAAAAACGCCGTTGCCCGCGCGGGCGGCAGGTGCATGATCTGCGGCGCCCCTTCGCCGCGCCTGGAGGCGCACGAGCGCTGGGAGTACGACGAGCGGCACGCCGTGCAGCGGCTTAAAGACGTTGTTGCCGTCTGCCCCGCCTGCCATGCCGTAATACACTACGGCCGCACTTCGCTCAAGGGCGACGCCCGCGCCGCCGAGGACCACTTCATGAAGGTCAACGGCTGTTCGTATGCCGAAATGCGCGCCGCCCTGGGCAGGGCCAACGCCGACCACGCCCGCCGCAACGCCGTGCCCGAATGGTCGCTCGACGTCCGCGCCGCGCTCGGCTATCTGTGAGCACGCCTTTGCGGCCCTTGCGGCAGGTTATCCACAATCTGTTAAAAGTTTTCAACAATGCCCGCCCCTCGCAGCGCGTTTTGCGCCGTTTCGGTCACGCCGCGCGCATGAGGGCGTTTTTTCTGTCCGGCGCGTCCTGTTACAAATAAACATACCATATATTGTGTTGCCGCGCTTGACAGCGCACTAAATATAATATATACTGTTAAATGCTCGCGCACAGGGGAAGGGCGGCGCAGGGAAAAACGCCGAAAGTCTTCCATAATAAAAACTAATACAAGATATTGTGCCCGGGGTATTGACATTATACAATATGTGTGGTATATTATAGGCGTTCGCCAAAGCAAGGGGACTTATGGCGGCGGGACGCGCCGCACAGGAGGATTTACGATGAAAGTTATAAAGAGGGATGGCAGCACGTGCGATTTCGACGGCAACAAGATAGCCGTCGCCATTCAGAAGGCCAACGAATCGGTGGACTTCGAGGACAGGATCACGCCCGAACAGATCACCGCAATAGTCGACGACATCTCTTCGCGCCACCGTGCAAGACTGCTCGTCGAAGACATTCAGGATATGGTGGAAGAGAAGCTGATGGAGCTGCAGAAGTATCAGCTGATGAAGTCGTATATCCTGTACCGCTACGAAAGGGCGCTCGTCCGCAAGGCAAACACCACCGACGAGAGCATACTTTCGCTCATCCGCAACGCCAACAAGGACGTAATGGAGGAGAACTCCAACAAGAACGCGCGCACGGCATCCACCCAGCGCGACCTCATCGCGGGCGAAGTTTCCAAAGACCTTACCCGCAGGATACTCCTGCCCGAATACATCTCCAAGGCACACGACGAAGGCGCCATCCACTTCCACGACGCCGACTATTTCCTGCAGCCGATATTCAACTGCTGCCTTATAAACATTCAGGACATGCTCGACAACGGCACCGTCATGAACGGCAAGATGATCGAAAGCCCCAAGTCGTTCCAGGTGGCGTGCACCATAGTTACGCAGATAATCGCGTCGGTCGCATCCTCGCAGTACGGCGGACAGTCGGTCAACATGGCGCATCTCGGCAAATATCTGCGCCGCACGCGCGAAAAGTACAGAAAGCAGTGCGACGAGCAGTTCGGCGACGAGATCAGCGAAGAGGAGAAGGAAAAGTTCGTCAATATGCGCCTCAAAGACGAGCTCAAGGCCGGCGTGCAGACCATACAGTATCAGATAAACACGCTCATGACCACAAACGGGCAGTCGCCGTTCGTCACGCTCTTCCTCTATCTTAAAGACGACGATCCCTACATCGAAGAGAACGCCATGATAATAGAGGAGATACTCCGCCAGCGCTACCAGGGCATCAAGAACGAGGTGGGCGTATATGTCACCCCCGCGTTCCCCAAGCTCGTGTACGTGCTCGACGAAAACAACTGCCTCAAGGGCGGCAAGTACGACTACCTCACAAAGCTCGCGGTCAAGTGCTCCTCCAAGCGCCTCTATCCCGATTACATCTCGGCAAAGAAGATGCGCGAAAATTACGAGGGCAACGTGTTCTCGCCCATGGGCTGCCGCTCGTTCCTCGCCCCCTGGAAGGATGAAAACGGCAACTACAAGTTCGAAGGCCGCTTCAACCAGGGCGTTGTATCCATCAACCTTCCCCAGATAGGCATCCTCGCCCGCGGCGACGAAAAGAAGTTCTGGGAGCTGATGGAGGAGAGGCTGCAGCTGTGCTTCGACGCCCTCATGGTGCGCCACAACGCGCTCATGGGCGTATCCTCCGACGTATCGCCCATACACTGGCAGTACGGCGCGATAGCAAGGCTTGACAAGGGCGAAAAGATAGACAAGTACCTGTTCGGCGGCTACTCGTCCATCTCGCTCGGCTATATCGGCCTGTACGAGGTGACCAAGCTGATGACCGGCGAATCGCAGACCACCGAAAAGGGCCAGGCGTTCGCGCTCAGAGTGATGCAGTGCCTGCGCGACCACTGCGACAAGTGGAAGGAGCAGACCAACATCGGCTTCGCGCTCTACGGCACGCCCGCCGAGTCGCTGTGCTACCGCTTCGCGCGCATAGACAAGGAGCGCTTCGGCACCATAAAGGACGTCACCGATAAGGGCTACTACACCAACAGTTACCACGTGGACGTGCGCGAGCACATCGATGCGTTCTCCAAGTTCAGGTTCGAGAGCCAGTTCCAGAAGATCTCTTCGGGCGGCGCGATATCCTATATCGAAATACCCAACATGCGCCACAACCTCACCGCGATGGAGGACGTCGTAAAGTTCATCTACGACAACATACAGTATGCCGAATTCAACACCAAGTCGGACTACTGCCAGGTGTGCGGCTACGACGGCGAGATAATGATAAACGACAACTTCGAATGGGAGTGCCCCGTCTGCCACAACAAGGACCAGCGTAAGATGAACGTTACCCGCCGCACCTGCGGTTACCTCGGCGAAAACTTCTGGAATGTGGGCAAGACCAAGGAGATAAAGGCTCGAGTACTTCATCTTTAATTACTCCGCCTGCCCTCGCATATGCGTCGCATAACTTTGTTGCGCTGCGGCAACTTTCGGTCCTTTACTTCAAAGTAAACCCCCTCAAGTTTTCCTCGCGCGCCGCGCTCTGCCCGCATCTTCGAGGTCACTATGCAGGTTCGTGGATAATGTGAAAATTTTTAACGCGCGGCGCGCATATGCGGAATATGCGCGCCGCGCCCTGTTAAAATGCCGTCTGCGGCAAAATTTAGGTGTATATATGAATTACGGTACCATAAAGTGGTATGATATTTCCAACGGCCCGGGCGTGCGCGTCTCGCTGTACGTAAGCGGCTGCCGCAATCACTGCAAGGGCTGCTTCAACAAGGAGACGTGGGACTTCTGCTACGGCGAACCCTTCACCCGCGAGGTGCAGGAGAAGATATTCAAGGGGCTCGAACCGGGCTACATAAAGGGATTTTCGCTGCTCGGCGGCGACCCGTTCGAACCTGAAAATCAGCTCGCGCTGGTCGATTTCATGGAGGAGGTCAAGCGCCGCTTCCCGGAAAAGCCGGTGTGGTGCTGGACGGGCTACGACTTCGAGGCCGACCTGCTCACGGGCAAAAAGGGCGACCCCGAGGTGACCATGCGGCTGCTTAAATGCATCGACGTGCTCGTCGACGGCAGGTTCGTCGAGGAGCTCAAAAATCCCGACCTGTTTTTCCGCGGCTCCTCCAACCAGCGCATAATACTCGTGCCCCAATCGCTTGAAAAAGACGAGATAGTGCCCTGGGACGAATCGGTGATGGGGCTGTAAAGACGCGGCAATATGCCGTAAATATCAAATGACAAGGCGGAAAGCAAGATGAATGTAGCTATTAAAAAACTCAACAAAAACGCAAAGCTGCCCGCATACGGCAGCGAGTATGCCGCAGGCGCCGACCTGTATGCCTGCCTCGACATGCCCGTGGTCATTGCGCCGGGGCGCACCAAGGTCATTCCCACGGGGATAGCGCTCGAACTGCCCGTGGGATATGCGGGGCTGATATACGCGCGCAGCGGGCTTGCCACAAAGCAGGGGCTCGCCCCCGCAAACAAGGTGGGGGTGGTCGACTGCGACTACCGCGGCGAAGTGATGGTGGCGCTGCACAACCACTCGGGCGAGGCGCGCACGGTGAACTCGGGCGACCGCATCGCCCAGCTCGTGATAACCCCCTACATAACCGCCGTATTCGAGGAAAAAAAGGAGCTCTCCCCCACGGCGCGCGGCGCGGGCGGCTTCGGCTCCACCGGCACAAAGTGAGCTTTGTCTGCCGCCTGTTTCAATTACTTCATGGCGTCCGCCGTTCAGGCGGGCGTTTTTTTGTGTATCGCTGCCGACCGTCGCATAATATCACATTTTTTGTTTGAATTTTTCAGATAACACTTGACAAAACGGTGCGGGGATAGTAAACTTAAATAAGCAGTAAATTACATATCGGGCGGCGCTTGTGCGGCTTTTCCGCGCGCCGCGGGGAGTTATATTATGCGGTATTATGTAGGTATAGACATAGGCGGAATGACCATAAAGGGCATCGTGCTCGATCCCAAGGGCAAGGCGCTGTGCGAAGACGTTGCCGTTACCGGCTCCGAGCGCGGCGGCGACGCGATGTGCGACGTCATTTCCGAGCTTGTGAATGCAATGCTTTCGAAATGCGGAGTAAAGAAGGAGAACATCGCCATAGGCGTAGGTTGCCCCGGCGTCATAGACAGCGAAAACGGCATCCTCGTATTTTCCGGCAACCTCAGTTTGCGCAACTATCCACTTGCGGATAAACTGCGCGAAAGGCTGGAAGTTCCCGTGCGCGTCACCAACGACGCCAACGCGGCCGCCCTCGGCGAGGCGAAATTCGGCGCCGGCAAGAACTATAAAAACAGCATACTCGTCACGCTCGGCACGGGCGTTGGCGGCGGCATAATAATCGACGGCAAGCTGTTCGAAGGCTACAAGTCGGCAGGCGCCGAAATAGGCCATATGGTGATAGAGCGCCACGGCGACGTGTGCACCTGCGGCAGGCGCGGCTGCTTCGAGGCTTACTGCTCGGCCACCGCGCTCGTTCGTCGCACCCGCAGACAGATGGAGGACAATCCCCGCTCTGCCATGTGGACGAAATATACCTCCGAAACTGCCAACGGCAAGACGGCGTTCGACTTCTACCACGACGATATCGACGCAAAGGAAGTGGTCGACTGGTATATAAAGTATCTTGCGTGCGGCATAGCCAATCTGGCAAACATCTTCCGCCCCGAAGTCATCATGATAGGCGGCGGCGTGAGCGAACAGGGCGACAATCTCATCGTTCCCCTGCAGGTATATGTCGATAAAGAGCTGTTCGGCGGCACGTCGTATGCTCCCGTCAAGATAGTAAAGGCCTCGCTCGGCAGCAAGGCAGGGGCCTACGGCGCGGCTGCGCTTGCAATGAAGGTCGAATTATGAAAAAGGACATCCCCGAGATATCTCTGCAGAGACTGCCCGTATATCTGAATTATCTGCGTTCGCTCTCCGGGGATGACGGCAAATATATCTCGTCGGGTGCCATAGCGGCGGCGCTCGGCATGGGCGAGGTTCTCGTCCGCAAAGACCTGGCCTACACCTCGGGCGTGGGCAGGCCCAAGGTGGGATATGTGCGTGAGGAGCTTATCGCCGCGCTCGAAGATTACCTCGGCTGCAACATAAAAAAGCAGGCCGTGCTCGTCGGCGCGGGTGAACTGGGCAGGGCGCTGCTTGCTTACGGCGGATTCGAAAAGTACGGCATAAGCATTGCCTGCGCCTTCGACAGCGACCCCGAAAAGGCGGGCAGCATCGTGGCGGGCAAACCTGTCCGCCCGGTAAGCGAACTTCCCGGGCTTGCCGAAGAGGGCATAAAACTTGCCATAGTGGCGGTGCCCGCGTCGGCTGCGCAGAGCGTGTGCATGGAGCTTGCGCGCGACGGCGTAAAGGCCATACTCAACTTCGCCCCGGTAAGGTTAAAGGCGCCCGACGGCGTCGTGATTCGCGACATCGACGTGGCCGCAAATCTTGCGGTGCTGAGCAACATGTTGTAAAAACCCCGGCTATATGCAGGTATTTCCGCCGGCGGCGCATTCTGGCGCCGCCGGCTTTTTGCTGTGCGCAAATCCTCTCCCGGTACGCGGCACCGCGCGTTTCAGGGCTGCAAAATGCCCACTCTACCAAAAGTAGAGAGGCGTTTGCAGGCGGTAGAGCGGGTATTTGAAAACGTAGACGGGCAGAGGGCGGTTTTTTACGCGAAAGCGTTGATTTTTGCTGCGCCGCGTAATAAAATATTTTCGTTAAAATAAATTCCGCCTGCGCATATCCCGCAGGCGGCAGGAGCGTTATTACATGGCAGAATATAAAATTACTTGCTGTTCCACCGCAGACGTGTCTGCGGAGCACCTTGCAAAGCTCGGCGTGGCGTTTGCGAAATATCACTATATAATCGACGGCGTCGACCACAGCGACGATCTGTATACCTCGCTCTCTCCCGCCGAATTTTACGGCATGATCGACGGCGGCGCCATGCCTACCACCTCGCAGGTCACCCCCGAAGAGTTGTGCGAAATGTTCGATCCCATCCTTGCGGAGGGGTGCGACGTCCTTCACATCGAATTTTCGTCCGGGCTTTCGGGCGGCTGGCAGTCGGCGCTCGCCGCGCAGAAGGCCATGCAGGAAAAATACCCCGGCCGCAAGATATATGTCGTCGATTCGCTCGCCGCATCCTCGGGCTACGGCCTGCTCGTCGACAAGGCGGCGGAGCTGAAGGCGGGCGGCATGGACATAGACGGGCTGCGCGCCTGGCTGGAGGAAAACAAGCTCCGCCTGCGCCACTGGTTCTTCTCCACCAACCTCGCCCACTTCAAGCGCGGGGGCAGGATCTCCGGCCCCGCCGCGGCGATAGGCTCGGTGCTCAAGATCTGCCCCGTCATGGATGTCAACAGCGAGGGCAAGCTGATAGTCCGCAGAAAGGCGCTCGGCAAAAAGAAGGCGGTGAAGGACCTATTTGCCACTATGTGCGAACAGGCCGAGGGCGGCATGAATTATTCGGGTAAGTGCTACATATGCCACTCCATGATGGACGACGACGCGAATATGCTCAAAGGCATGGTAGAGGAGGCGTTCCCCTCGCTCTGCGGCAGCGTGGAGATAAATCCGATAGGCACGGTAATAGGCACGCACACCGGCCCCGGCACGGTGGCGCTGTTCTATTTCAGCAGGGATAAGCGCGCTTTGTAAACTGTTTTCGCGGCCGCCGCAATTTCTTTGCGGCGGCCATGTATTCTTTTATTGCTTCGGGAAGTGAAAAGTTTATTGTGCAAATGCGGCCGCGCGGTCAAGTTAAATTGACACGCGCGGCAATATGATATATAATTTGAATGTCGTATGCCGCGCCGCGGCATAATTTTTGTACGGAGTAAATGTCAGTGAACGAAGAACAGGTTACCGGCGAGACCCCTTCCGCTTTTCGGGAGGACGCGCCGCAGAATATGCCCGCCGAGGCGGAACAGCCCGAAGCGGCGGACGGCGGACAGGGCGGAGAGCAGGAGCCTCCCAAGCCCAAAAAGAAGCGCAGGTGGATATGGAACATAGTGCTCATAGCCGTCATAGCCCTGGGGCTGTGGGGACTGTTCGGCATTTCGGGCGAGATCACCGAGGGCGAGGGCATGACCTTCGGCGAGGCGATGTCGGGCATAAGCGTGCCGGGCGCTGTGCTGCTTGTTGCGGTGGTGCTCGGCGTCATGATAGTCGACTGCCTCAAATTCTGCTTCGTAAACAAGGCGGTCATAGGCAAAGTGCGCCCCGGCGTCGCCATAAAGACCAGCTTTTTAGGTAAGTTTTACGACAACATCACCCCCTTTGCAACGGGCGGCCAGCCCATGCAGATCTACTATATGACCACCAAGGGCGTAAACGTGTCGCTCTCCTCGGCGGTGGTGCTCATCCGCTATTTCGGCAGCATATATGCCTTTACGTTCATAGGCGCGGTAAGCATGATAGCGGGCGTCTCGGTGGGCGTGCTCGACGGGGTCGAGAGCGCCACGCTGCTGCAGATCCTCGGCTGGGTGGGGCTGTTCGTCAATCTCATAATCCCCGTGTTCATTGCCTTCTTCGTGTTCTTCCCCAAGTTCGCCATGAAGTGCACCACGTGGTTCATCAACGTCGGCGTAAAGCTGCGCATAGTTAAGAATAAGGACCGCGTTATGGCAAAGGCGCTCAAAACGGTGGACGACTTCGTCACTTCGTTCAAGCTGATAGCAAAAAAGCCGCTGTGGCTGGCGCTGTTCATCCTGTGCTGCCTTGCGGAAAACTTCCTCACCTTCTCGGTGCCCTTCTTCGTGATGAACGCGCTCTCGTGCGACGTGCACGGCATGTTCTTCACCATCTTCGCGCTCAACGTGTTCACCACGTTCGGCGTATCCTTTATTCCCACGCCGGGAAACTCGGGCGTGATAGAGGGCATGGGCGTGCTGGCGTTCTCCGTCGCGGCTGGCGGCGCGCTCGCGTGGGCGGTGCTCTTCTGGCGCTTCGCCGTGTACTATATCTATATCCTTATCGGCATCGCAATGACGGTCTTCGACCTCGTGGCAAAGAACGTAAAGGCGCGCCGTACCGAAAAGGTTGCTGTTAAACGTGAATGACCGGACGGCACATATGCCGCAGGCAACGCATTTTGCGGCGGCAGGCGCACGTTCAAGGGAGTAGGATATGAAAAAGAACATAATGCTCTCTCTCGACAGCTGGTATCCGCAGATAGGCGGCCCCAACGTGGTGGTTTCCAACTATCTGAAATACCTGTCGGAGAACAACGATGTCACGCTCGCCGTGCCCTCGTACGGCAAAAAGACCGACGCCCTCGTCGACGGGCAGACGGGCATAGACGTGATGCACGTATTTTCGGTATACCTGCCCGTGGGCGGCTTCCGCAACTGCATGCCGCAGTTCGACGGCCCGCTGCACGAAAGGGCGAAACATGCCGACATATACCACGCCCATTCCCCGTTCGCGCTGGGCAACTACTTTGCCGGAGCGGGCAAAAGATACGACAGGCCCACGGTGCTCACCTTTCACACCAAGTTCAGGGATGAATTCATGCGCTACACACGCTCGCGCGCGCTGACGGCAATAATGATGTCGCGCATAATGGGAGTGATGAACAGGACGCAGCACGTGTGGACGGTGAGCAACGGCGCTGCCGGAACGCTGCGCGAATACGGCTATAAGGGCGATATAAAGGTCATACGCAACGGCACCGACATGGCGGTGCCCGCCGATCCCGACGCCCTCGTCGCGCGGGTGAACGCCGAATACGGGCTTGCGGACGAGGAGAATGTGCTGCTGTTCGTCGGCAGGGTGGTGGAGGTAAAGAATCTCGCGCTCGCGTTCGGGGCTTTAAGGCTGCTTAAGGGCCGCATGAAATTCAGGTTTGTCATCGTGGGCGACGGCGAGGGAATGAAGGACTACAGGGCAATGGCGGAAGAGTACGGCCTTGCGGACAGCGTGCTGTTCACCGGCGCGATAACCGACAGGGAGTATCTGAAGGCGTTTTACCTGCGCGCAGACCTGTTCGTGTTCCCCTCGGTGTTCGACACGGCCTCGCTATGCCCGATAGAGGCGGCGGCCTTCGGGTTGCCCGCGCTGCTCGTGGAGGGCAGCCCTACTGCGGAGATCGTAAAAGACGGGTTCAGCGGCTACACCGCTCCGGCAGAGCCGCATGCGTGGGCGGAGCGCATACATGCCGCGCTGAGCGACCGCGCCGCGCACGAAAGAGTGCGCGGAAACTGCCGCAGGCATGTGTACCGCAGCTGGAAGGACGTGGTGGCCGAGGTGGAGGCGGAGTACGACAGGCTGCTGACAACTTAATGCATAAACCGACTTTTTGTGCCGCATATCCCCCGATATGCGGCTTTTATATGCCGCGGGAAAATCAAATTGCGTATTGACTTTGCGGCGCGCGTATGTTAAAATTTATAATGGATTGAGGATGACCGCAGCCGAAGACCAAGGACGGAAAGAATGATAAACAGAATGGCGCTGTTCAGCGACGAAACGGAAAATTACCGCACCCCGTACGAGCCGGTGCGCGGCGACGACGTTACCATCACCCTGCGCACGCTCGCAGACGACGTGACGCGCGCCTATGCCGTGTTCAACGGCATTAAAAAGGAGATGAGAAAGGCGCGCAGCGAGGGCGGGTTCGACTATTACCGGGTGACCATAACCTGCACCGACGAGCCGGTGAGCTATTACTTTGCCATCTACGACGAGGACGACAAGGTGTGCTACAACAAGCTCGGCTGGGCAGAGAACAACCAGTCGGAATACAATTTCTCCTTCATACCCGGTTTCACCGTGCCCGACTGGGCGAAGGGTGCGGTGGTCTACCAGATATTCGTGGACAGGTTTTATAACGGCGACCCCTCCAACGACGTGGAGGACAACGAATATTACTATATCAACCGCCACAGCCATAAAGTGAAGTACTGGAACCGGCCGCCCGAGAGCTTCGACGTGGCAAACTTTTACGGCGGCGATCTGCAGGGCGTAAGGGAAAAGCTGCCCTACCTGAAGGAACTGGGCGTGGAGGTCATATACTTCAACCCCGTCTTCGTCTCGCCCTCCAACCACAAATACGACACCCAGGACTACGACTACGTCGATCCGCATCTCGCGGTGATAGAGGAGGACGAGCCCTATGCAATGGCCGACTGGGAAAAGCACGACGGCTTTGCGCGCAGGTATATAAAGCGCGTCACCTCCAGGGTCAACCTCGAAAAGAGCAACGCATACTTTGCCGACCTCGTAAAAGAGGCGCACGCCATGGGCATAAGGGTGGTGATAGACGGCGTGTTCAACCACTGCGGCTCCTTCAACAAGTGGATGGACAGGGAGGGCATATACCTCAACAAGGAGGGGTATGAAGACGGCGCATACCAGTCCGTCATAAGCCCCTACCGCGACTATTTCAGGTTCGACAGGCCCAACGAAAACTATTCGGACTACGAGGGCTGGTGGGACCACGAAACACTGCCCAAACTCAACTACGAACAGTCGCCCGAGCTGGTGGAAAACATCATGCGCATAGGCGAAAAGTGGGTGTCGCCGCCCTACAACGTGGACGGCTGGCGTTTGGACGTGGCGGCAGACCTCGGGCATACCCCGCTGTTCAACCACTGGTTCTGGGCCAAGTTCCGCAAGCGCGTGCGCAAGGCCAACCCGCAGGCGTTCATATTCGCCGAACACTACGGCGACCCCTCCGCGTGGTTCGACGGCAGGCAGTGGGACACGGTCATGAACTACGACGCGTTCATGGAGCCCGTCACCTGGTTCCTTACGGGCATGGAAAAGCACTCCGACTTGCGCGACGACAGGTTGCTCGGCGACGGCATGTACTTCTTCGACAGCATGTTCAGGGGCATGAGCCGCTTTCCGCGGCCCTCGCTCGATTCGGCGCTCAACCAGCTCTCCAATCACGACCATTCCCGCTTTCTCACGCGCACCAACCGCACCGTCGGCAGGACTGCCACCCTCGGTCCGGACGCCGCGGGCGCGGGCACCGACAAGCGCGTGATGGAGCTTGCGGTGGTAATTCAGATGACTTGGCCCGGCTCCCCGGGCATATACTACGGCGACGAGGCGGGGCAGGTGGGCTGGACGGACCCCGACAGCCGCCGCACCTATCCGTGGGGCGCCGAAGACAGGGCCCTTATCGACTTCCACAGGCGCATGACGGCGCTGCGCGGGCAGATCCACTGCCTTAAAATGGGCTCGCTCAAAAAACTGGACGCCGGCCACGGTTATATAGCCTACGCCCGCTTCGACGCGGAGGATTGCGCCGTCGTGGTGGTGAACGTCGCCGACAGCGAAATTACCCTCGCCGTGCCCGTGTGGGAGGCGGAAGTGCCCGTTAGCGGAAAAATGAAGCTGGTCCTCTCCACCGCGCACGAGCTTGAAAGCGGCGAGGAATACAGGGTAAAATACGGCAGGCTGCGCTTGTGTCTGCCGCCCAAGTCGGCGTGCGTGTTCGCGTGCAAATTTTCAAAGCGCGCCCGTTCGCAGCAGATGAGTATTTTCGGTTGAGCGGCACATATATGGCAACCAACGCGCCATTGCGGCGCGAAATAAAATAAATTTATAAGAGGAAAATGATGTTAAAAAGATTTTTCACCGATCTGGACAGGTATTATTTCCACCACGGCGTGCACTACGAACTGTATAACAAGATGGGCGCGCACATCACGGAGGAGGACGGCGTGCGCGGCGTGCACTTCGTGCTCTGGGCGCCCTCGGCGCGCGCGGTGTGCGTCGTTTCGGACGGCAACGGCTGGACGCCCTGGCGCGACGTTATGGAGAAGGTGGACGACTGCATCTGGGAGCTGTTCGTGCCCGGTATGTGCGAGGGGGTAAAGTATAAGTACCTCATAGTCCGCGCCGACGGTTCGGAGGTGATGAAGGCCGACCCCTATGCCAACCGTTCGGAGCTGCGCCCCGCCAACGCCTCGGTGGTGGCGGACCTCACCAAATACGAGTGGGGCGACGACGAATGGCGCAGACAGAAGAAGGAGGAAAACTTTCTCGAAAGGCCCATGGCCGTGTATGAAGTCCACCTCGGCAGCTGGAAGAAGGACTGGGAAAAGTGGTGGGACGAGGACAAGTTCCTCGACTACCGCCGTCTCGCGCACGAGCTGTGCGAATACGTAAAGTATATGGGCTACACCCATATAGAGCTGATGGGCATCTGCGAATATCCCTTCGACGGCTCGTGGGGATATCAGGTCACCGGATACTTTGCGCCCACCGCGCGCTACGGCAGCCCCGAGGACTTTATGTATTTCGTGGACTACATGCACCAAAACGGCATAGGCGTCATCCTGGACTGGGTGCCCGCGCACTTTCCCAAAGACGAGTTCGGGCTGGACTGGTTCGACGGCACTCCGCTCTATGAATATGCCGATCCCCTGCGCGCCGAATACCCGCAGTGGGGCACAAAGGCGTTCGATCTGGGCAAGCCCGAGGTGTCCAACTTCCTCATAGCCTCGGCATTCTTCTGGGTAAACGTGTACCACGTCGACGCCCTCCGCGCCGATGCGGTGGCCGCCATGCTGTATAACAGCTTTGCGCGCGAAAAGTGGCGCCCCAACAAGTACGGCACCGACTTCAACCTCGAAAGTTTCGAATTTTTCCGCCACCTCAACACCGTGTTGCGCCAGCGCACATCGGCGTTCATAATAGCCGAGGACAGCTCCATAGTTTCGGGCGTCACCGCGCCAGCAAAGAACGACGGCCTCGGCTTCGGCCTCAAGTGGGACATGGGCTGGATGAACGATACCATCCGCTATTACAACGAAGATCCCGTCTTCCGCCGCTACAAGCACTACCTGATGACGGGTACCTTCGACTACGTGTTCCTCGAAAACTACATCCTCGTGCTCTCGCACGACGAGGTGGTGCACGGCAAGGGTTCCATGTTCAACAAGATGGCGGGCAGCCATCAGGACAAGTTCGGCGCGCTCAAAACGGCATACACCATGATGATGGGCCACCCCGGCAAGAAACTGCTGTTCATGGGCCAGGATTTCGGCCAGGAGGCGGAGTGGGACTACAAGGGCGAGCTGCAGTGGCACCTGTGCGACGATACCGGTCACCGCGACGTCATGGACTGCTACCGCAGGCTGCTGCACCTGTATGCTTCGCGCGGCGTGCTCTATAACGACGCCGGCAGGGAGAACACCTTCGAGTGGATAAACAACGCCGACTACATGCGCGATATATTCAGCTTTATAAGGCGCAATCCCTGGAACTATAACGACGCGCTGGTGTTCGTGTGCAACTTCGCGCCCGTCGAGCGCGCGCCCATGGAGATTGGCGTGCCCGTTTCGGGCGACTATAAGCTGGTATTTTCCACCTATGCCGACGAAGAGGAATATTCGCTCACGGCAATAAAGGAAGAGTGCGACGGCAGGCCCTACCGCCTGGTATTCACGCTCAGACCATACGAATCGCTCATCTTCGCCGTGCCCTATCACGAGAGCACCGAGGAGGAGAAGGAGGCTGAGCGCAAGGTGCGCCGCCGCGTAAAGCAGGAGCGCGACGACGCCGTAAGCGACAACAAGTACGTCCCCAAAGTGGCCTCGCCCGAAGGCAGGCCCCGCAAAGGCGGCGTCACCATAGCAAAGGTGCGTCCGAAAAAGAAAAACGGCTGAGCCGTAAATTCTGTAAAAAAAGTCCCCGCGGCATCTGCCGCGGGGATATTTTATGGGGAGCGTGTAGTTTATTTTCCGTCTATGTCGAGGTATTCGTCCGGGTCAACGACGCTTCCGTTAAGGAAGACTTCAAAGTGCAGGTGTGCGCCGTCCTTATATTCTTGCCCCATCGGCTCGGCGACGGTTGCTATCACGTCGCCCTTTTCAACGACGTCTCCCGTCTCCAGTCCTTCGAGCGCATCCACGAAGGTATATGTGGTTTTAAGGCCGTTCGCGTGCGAAAGCGTTATCGTGGTGCCCATCAGGCGCGCGTCGGTCACTATGCTTTCAACGGTGCCGTCGAGCGCGGCAAACACCTCGTCGCCGACCTCGCCCGCAAAGTCGATGCCCGCATGCAGGTAATACTTGTCCAGCGTGGTGTTGTGGTAAAAGCCGTATTCGTTCAGCGCGTTTGCCGCCGTCACGGGCATGCCGAAGGTGTTGTCGCCCGAAGTGTCGGTCGCGTCGTCGTCACCGCCGTCGTCATCGTCGTTCTGCGTCTGATCGTTGTCGAGCTGAATGTCGTCCTTTCTGAGCGTGAGCGAAAGGGTTACGGCCAGCGCTACGGCGGCTATCACGAGTATGCACGCGCCGAGTATCAGGTAGTAGGTAAGCTGTTTCTTATTCTTGGGTTTGGGTTGCTGTTCGTTCATAATATATCTCCTTTTTATGTAGCATAGCTTTGTACACCGTTTATTGACGGCGTACAAAAAATTTATACATCGCCGGTAAATTTTTTGAAAGGTGCGGGAATATGCCGCAACCAATACCGTTTTCAGTATCCGCCGAATATTATGGGCGAAGCCACGGTCACGCCGCTTTGCTTTATGCAGATGTGCAGGTTTATCTCCGTGCCGTATAGCTCGACCGAATATGGCAGGTCTGCGGTGCAGTAATAATTCAGGCTGTCGGAAAGTTTTTCGGTGAACACCGCTCTGCCGTTCACCTCGTCAAGGAACGCCTGCACGTCCAGCCGCTCGTACTCGGTGCTCTCGCCGCACACGTCCGCAAGAGTCAGCTTTGCCAGCGCCGCGTTGCCGTAAGTTTTAACGACGCGGCAGTCCGAGGAATCGTGTCCGCAGAAGAAGGTGTAACTTTCTCCGCCCTCGAAACAAGCTCCGGAATTGAAGATGAGCGGCGCGCACAGCAGCAATATCCCGCCGATGGCCGCGCCCAGCGCCTTTATGATGCGCATGGCTGTGCTCCTTGATTTTTTTCGCAGAATATTTTTGACGGGTTTTGCGCGGAATATACTTCCTTTTTTTCCGATCATGCAAAAAATCCTGCGGCGGGCGCTGTGCGCCCGCCGCAGGTCTTTAAGAAGGAAAAAAACAGTATGGTCTGAAATGTATAACGATCGGTTATTTGCCGCTTTTGCCGTAGTTGGAGAGCACGCGCGCGCTGGGGTCGTCTACGTTGCAGCCCTCCCACGCGCGGTTGGGCATCCAGAAATCCGCCACCATGCCCGCCTGCCCGGGGTAATACTTTTCGAATATCTCGCGGTACAGCAGGCTCTCCTTGGTGAAAGGCTTCGCGTGGCAGGCGTATTTCTCTGCCCTCGCCCGCCAGTCGTCGCCGTAGACGCGCTCCGCATACGCCTTCAGATCGTCCACCATGGAGTGCCCCACCGCGTCGGAAAACGCCGCCTTTTCCCGCCAGAGTATACCGTCGGGCAGCAGGTCGCCTTCAAATGCGCGGCGCAGCAGGTACTTGCCCTTGCCGTAGGTGTTCATCTTCAGCGCGGGGTTTATGCCCATCACGTACCTCACGAATTCAAGGTCGCCGAAGGGAACCCTCGCCTCCATGGAGTTTGCCGAAATGCACCTGTCGGCGCGCAGCACGTCGTACATGTGCAGTTCGCGCACTCGCTTCTGCGATTCGCGCTGAAACTCCGCGGCGGAGGGCGCGAAATCGGTGTACTTATATCCGAACAGCTCGTCGGAGATCTCCCCCGTGAGCAGTACGCGCACGTCGGTGGAGCGGTGGATGTATCTGCACAGCAGGTACATGCCCATCGAGGCGCGTATCGTGGTTATGTCGAAGGTCCCCAGCGCCGCTATCACCTCTTCGAGCGCCCCGAGCACGTCCTCTTCCGTCATATATACCTCGGTGTGGTCGGAGCCTATGTATTCGGCCGCCTGCCGCGCATATTTCAGATCGATGGCGTCCGCGCGCATGCCTATGGCGAAGGTGCGTATGGGCTTTTTGAGTATCTTTGCGCCTATCGCGCACACCAGCGAGCTGTCAAGCCCTCCCGAAAGCAGGAATCCCAGCGGCGCGTCGCTGTCCAGGCGCTTTTCCACGCCCGCCACAAGCCGTTCGCGTATGCCCGCGCACACCTCGTCGAGGTCGTCGCCGTGAAAGGAGGAGGCGGCTGCGATGTCGCAGTAACAATAAAACTTACCGTTTTTATAGTAGTGCCCGGGCGGGAAGGGCATGATCTTTTCCGCAAGGCCCACAAGGTTCTTCGGCTCGCTCGCAAACATTATCGCCCCGCTTGCCGAATAGCCGTAATACAGCGGGCGTATGCCTATCGGGTCGCGCGCGGCAATGAATCCTCCGCTCTTTCCGTCGTAGATGACCATCGCGTATTCGGCGTCGAGTTTTGCAAACATATCTGTGCCAAGCTCGCGGTAAAGCGGCAACAAAACTTCGCAGTCGCTGTCCGATTCAAAGGCATATCCCCTTGCCTGCAACATTCTCTTCACTGCGCGGAAGCCGTAAATTTCGCCGTTGCAGACAAGGTAGTCGCCCTCCCGCACGAAGGGCTGCATGCCCGCGGAATTAAGTCCCATTATGGCAAGGCGGTGAAAGCCCATGAAGCCTGATGGTAGTTCCAGCATCCCGCTCATGTCCGGCCCTCGCGAAACCGTTCTGTAAAACGCTTCGGTCATTGCCGCACGGTCGATCTGTTTATCCGTCACGCAAAAAATAGAGCACATATCTCTCTCCGCGGGGCAGAGCCCCGTCAAAAACCGTATTCTTTAAGGATGGCAAGCGCAATTTCGCAGCGGGTGGCCCGCCCGTCCATCGCCGCCTTCTCTATCCGGCGGTGCGCCTCGCTCTCCGTCATGCCGCGTCTCTCCACAAGCAGCAGTTTGGCGCGCGCCACTATCTTTTCGCCGCGGAGCTTTTCGCGCGTCCTGCACAGTTCGTCGCGCACGGCGCACAGCCGTTCGCCCGTCTTCGCCGCGGTGCGCAGCACCTCGGCAAGTATCTCCGCAGGCGCGTCCCCGGGCAGCACGGCCACCCCGCTGCCTTCAAGCCCGCGCTCCGCCGCCTGTCTGTCGCAGCTTTGCACCAGGGCCACCACGCCCGCGTCGGTGCGGCGCGCCAGCTCCGCAAGGCGGCTCTGCCAGCATCCGCGCATGGCTGCGGCGACGGCAAGTATCACGTCGCCGCCCTCGCGCACACACTCAAAGCCGCAGCGTGCCAGCTCTTCTTCAAGTTTTTGTCGCGCTGCTTCGCAGTCGCAGCACAGCTGTACGCGGATCAATGCCTTTACCTCCGCCCTCAGTTTGCGGTGTACATCTGCCTGTACGGATTCTCCGTGTTCGGGGTAAGGCGGTAATATACCGCGTTCATATATTCCCTTTCGTCCCTGCCGAACTTTCTGCACCATTCGCGTATCAGCTCCGCCGACTCCTCGTCGCAGGGGCCGTGCACGCGCTCGGCCTTTACCTGCGCTGGCAAAGGAGGAACTTCGTCGCAGCGCAGCAATATCTGACCGCCGTGCATGCCTGTGCCGCAGAAATTGCCCACTACCGGCTGCGCGCCGTTGCCCAGCACCACGATATTGCCGCCCGCCTGGTATTCCCCCAGGAAGCTGCCCGCCCTGCCGCCGATCACGATGGCGGGAGAGTGCTCGCGGAAGGCCTTCATGTGTATGCCGCAGCGGTAGCCCGCGTCGCCCTCAATAAAAATTTTTCCGCCGCGCATGGCGTAGCCCGTCGCGTCGCCTGCGCTGCCGTGCACGGTAATGGTGCCGCCGTTCATGGTGTCGCCCGTGGCCTCCTGCACGTTGCCGTAAACGGTTATCTCCCCGCCGGCAAGGTATGCGCCCAGGGCGTTGCCCGGCGTGCCGTGCACCGCTATCTGTTTGCCCGAAAGTCCCGCGCCTATGTATCGCTGGCCTGTGCAGCCGAATATCTCTATTTCGCTGTCCGCGCTGCCGCGCACGGCGCCGTTCAGTGCGGTATAGTGCATGTCGTTTGCCTGTATAAGCATTGTTACACCTCCCTTGAAAAGCGGGCTCTTCTCATCTCTGAGGGCAGGGCGTTCCAGCCCGGCGAATGTTTCAGCTCCCCGAAATTTACCGAAGAGAGCGGTATGCTCTCGCGCAGGAGCATGGTATATATGCCCGCCCTTTCCGGCAGATCTATAAGTATGAAACCTTTAAGCCTGTCGTCCTTGAAAAATAGCGCCTTGTAGGTATTGCCGCTGCGCTCCGTATAGCATTCGCCGTCGTATGCTCCCGCTGTAAATACGTGCGTGCCGAAGAAACCTATGGCGTTGAATGCCACGGCGTTTTTCAGCTCCGCCCTGCCGCCCGCCATGTTTATGCCCGCGCACCTGCCCTGAAAATTTGCGTTGGGCAGCAGCGCAAGCACCCTTTCGGTGCCGCTCGCTATGTCGAAACTCTCGGCACAGTCGCCGGCAGCATACACGTCGGGAACAGACGTTCTGCCGCATTCGTCGGCACATATCCAGCGGGCAACCTTTCCGCCCGCCTCTTTTACCAGCTCGATGTTGGGTCGCACGCCCACGGCGGTGACAAGAATGTTGAACTCGATCTCTCTGCCGCTTTTAAGGTGCGCGGTGTTGCCGTTAAAGCGCGTCACGCTGTCCGAAAGATAGAACTCGGCGCCCTTCTCTTCAAGCCTGCGCTGCACGATGCCCGCGCCCGTCTCGTCGAGTATGCTGGGCAGTATGCGCCCCGCAAGGTCGACCACGGCAACGCTCTTCACCCTGTGCAGTATGCCCTCCAGACACTTCAGGCCGATGAGTCCCGCGCCCACTATAAGCACGCGCTTTTCGGGCGAAAGCGCCTTTTCCAGCGCCAGCGCGTCGTCCATGGTCATGAAGCGGAAGCGCTCCTTTACGCTCGCTATGCCCTCCATGGGCGGCTCGAAGGGGCGCGAACCCGTCGCTATCAGCAGTTTTTCGTATGCAACGCCGCCGCCGTCCGAAAGGCTGACCGTCTTCTTTGCGGGGTCTATCTTTTCGGCGCGCACGCCCGTTTTAAGGGCAACGCCGTTCTTTTCGTAAAAGTCCGCGGGGCGGTAGTTCATGTGCGCGCGGTCGGTAGCGCCCAGCAGGTAATAGGAGATGAGGGGGCGCCCGTAGGCGGGATATCTCTCCTCGCCTATCACCGTTATCGCGCCGTCCTTATCCTTCGAACGTATGCCCTCTATCGCCGCGACTGCGGCTATGGAATTGCCTATTATAACGTACTTTGCCCGCTCTCTCATAGCCCGTTCGCCCTCGTTTCGTAAACTATCGCGCCGTTGGGGCAGTGCTTCACGCAGTTGGGTTCGCCCGCAAAGTTGTCGGTGCACAGCGCGCACTTCATGGCGGCGTGCCCGTCGGGGGAGGGCATCACCGCGCCGTACGGACACACCAGCACGCAGGTAAGGCAGCCCACGCACTTATTCCCGTCGATGCGCACTATGCCGTCTTCGCCCTTGGATAGCGCGCCCGAGATGCAGCTCTCCGCGCACACCGCCTCGTTGCAGTGCCTGCAGTTTACCGCAAAGTGTATCTCGCCGCAGTCCTCGACGTGCACGCGCGGATATATCTTTTTTCCTTTCAGCGCGCGCACCATGTCGGCTATGCCCGAATTTGCGTACGCGCACTCGTATTCGCACAGATGGCAGCCCAGGCACCACTGTTCGTTCACATATATTCGTTTCATTATACCATGCCCCCAATTGCCGTTTACAGCGATTCGCCGGCATACCTTATGCCCAGCAGCCGCAGTTCTGTATCGGTGAGTCCTATGCCGCGCAGCATCAGTCTGTTGCCGCGCAGCGCCTCCAGCGAGTTTATGCCCATGCCGCCCATCATCTCCTCTATTTCGTGCTTCCAGGCCGTAACAAGGTTGACCAGCCTCTTGTAGCCGAGGTCGGGGTTTAGCCTCTTCACGAGGTCGGGCCGCTGCGTGGCTATGCCCCAGTTGCACAGTCCCGTGTGGCAGGAGCGGCAGAGGTGGCAGCCGAGCGCAAGCAGCGCCGCGGTGCCTATGTAGCATGCGTCCGCGCCCAGAGCTATCGCCTTTACCACGTCTGCGCTCGAACGCACCGAACCGCCGACCACCAGCGAAACCTCGTCGCGTATGCCCTCGCGCCTCAGCCTCTCGTCAATCTGCGCGAGCGCCATCTCTATGGGTATGCCCACGTTGTCGCGTATGCGGGTGGGTGCGGCGCCCGTGCCGCCGCGGTAGCCGTCTATGGCTATTATGTCGGCGCCGCTGCGCGCTATGCCGCTGGCTATCGCCGCAGCGTTGTGCACGGCCGCTATCTTTACTATAACGGGCTTTTTATAGTCCGTAGCCTCTTTCAGCGAATCGACGAGCTGCTTTAAGTCCTCTATGGAGTATATGTCGTGGTGCGGCGCGGGCGAAATGGCGTCTACGCCCTGCGGGATCATGCGCGTCTCCGAAACGTCTTCGGTTATCTTCGCGCCCGGCAGGTGTCCGCCTATGCCCGGCTTGGCGCCCTGGCCCATCTTTATCTCTATGGCTGCCGCCGTCTCGAGGTATTCCTTGTGCACGCCGAACCTGCCCGAGGCCACCTGAACTATGGTGTTCTTGCCGTAGCGGTAAAAGTCGCGGTGCAGCCCGCCCTCGCCGGTGTTGTAGTATATGCCCAGTTCCTCTGCGGCCCGCGCCAGGCTCTCGTGCGCGTTGTAGCTTATCGACCCGTAGCTCATAGCGGAAAACATCACCGGCACCGAAAGTTTAAGCTGGGGCGCAAGCGTGTCCTTCAGCCTTCCGTCTGCGGTGCGCTCGGTCTTTGCCGTGCGCTTGCCCAGCCACAGCTGCGTCTCCATCGGTTCGCGCAGCGGATCTATCGGCGGGTTGGTCACCTGCGAGGCGTTCAGCAGCAGCTTATCCCAGAATACCGGGTAGGGCTTGGGATTGCCCATGGAAGAGAGCAGCACCCCGCCCGTGTTGGCCTGGCGGTATACCTCGTTCACCGTCTGTATGTCCCAGTTGGCGTTCTCCCTGTAAACGTCGTCCGTCTTTACTATTTTAAGCGCGTGCGTCGGGCACAGGCTCACGCAGCGGTGGCAGTTGACGCACTTGCTCTCGTCGGCCTTCATCAGTCCCGTTTCGGGGTCGAACGAATGCACGCCGTTGGCGCATTGCCTCTCGCATACCCTGCACGCTATGCATCTGTTCTCGTTGCGGACGACCTCATAGTCCGGCCTTATGTACAAGCTCATTGTCCGCGTCCTCCTTTGCCGTAGAGTTCATATATCACCGGTTCGCCGCCCGCGGGCGCGTAGATGCTGTCGAGCGAGGGCTCTATGCGCCTTATCGCGCTCTCCTCGCTGGAAATGTATGCCCTGTCGCCCTTTTCGGCGCACACCATCGAGCGCAGTTTCAGCCTGTCGCACAGCGCCATCAGCCCGCCCTCATAGCCGAGTATTATCGAGAACGGCCCCGTCACGAGCAGCGAGGGGAACATCCTGCGCAGCAGCGTCTCCTGTTCGCGCGCCCTCTCGTCTTTGCGGGCGATGGTAGACCAGAAGGAGGCGGCTATCACGTGCGCCACCTCGTCGAGCGTAAGGCCCTTTTTCCTTATAAGGTAGTCCACTATGTAGGTTATTACCTCGGTATCGGTCTGCAGGGTGCACTTGTAGCCGTACATCTCCATATATCTGCGGTTGGCGTCGTAAGAGGAGATCTCGCCGTTGTGCACCACCGAAAAGTCGAGCAGCCCGAAGGGATGCGCGCCTCCCCACCAGCCCGGGGTGTTGGTGGGATACCTGCCGTGGCACGTCCACGCGTAGCCCTCGTACTCTTCAAGGCGGTAGAACCTGCCTATGTCCTCGGGGTAGCCCACGCCCTTGAATATGCCCATGTTCTTGCCGCTGGAAAACACGTACGCGCCCTCCGTTCCGGCATTTATGCGTATCACGCAGCGCGCCACGTACTCGCGCTCGTCCAGCTGCGAATCGGCAAGTTTTCTGGGCAGCGGCGCAAGGAAATAGCGGAATATCACAGGTTCGTCCTTTATCGCGGGCATCTTTCTCGTCTGTATCTGCGAGCTGTAAACTATCTCGAAGTGCAGCTTTAAGAAAGCCTCGGTCTCTTCCTGCGCCTTCACCGTGTCGTAAAACAGGTGAAAGGCGTAAAAATCCTTGTAGTGCGGGTAGATTCCGTAGCCGGCAAACCCGCCGCCCAGCCCGTTCGAGCGGTCGTGCATCACGGCGATGGCCTCTATCATGCCCTCGCCCGTCATCTTCCTTCCGCTGCGGTCTATCACGCCCGCTACGGCGCAGCCCGAGGGATCTCTGAATTCTCCTTCTCTCATAAGCCTTCCCCGCACAGCCTGCGGGCCTCCTTGTAATACGTTTTTTCTTGAAAGTATAATGACATTATATTCTTGCATATTTATGCAGTCAAGCAAAGGAGAGGGGTTCAAAGTTCGTACTTTTTTATGCTTGATATAAGTAAAACTTATTTTATTTAGGGATTTACATGCTTACAGCGCAAATTATATAAATACGGCTGATATAATTTATGCAATTATGCATGCCCGCGGCGGCAAAAACAGAGCGCGCCGCGGCAAAAGCCGCGGCGCGCTCTTCAATGAGAGAGTTGTGTGATCAGATCTTTTCTTCCTGCAAAGCGTCGTAGCCGCTCTCGCCGGTGCGAACGCGGACCACGTCGTCCACGCCGTATACGAATATCTTGCCGTCGCCGATGTGTCCTGTGTACAGTGCGCTGCGCGCGGCGTCCACTACCGTCTCTACGGGCACCTTGCTCACCACGACTTCCACTTTTACCTTGGGCAGCAGGTCCATATCCACCTTTACGCCGCGGTAATATTCGCTCGCGCCCTTC
This sequence comes from Candidatus Coproplasma avistercoris, assembly GCA_018711385.1. Taxonomy (GTDB): domain Bacteria; phylum Bacillota; class Clostridia; order Christensenellales; family Borkfalkiaceae; genus Coproplasma; species Coproplasma avistercoris. The sequence continues at coordinate 9,047 of DVIK01000079.1, read as the reverse complement.
TCTACGCCGCAGCCGAGCACCTGCGTCACCGTGATGCCCGTCACGCCCACTTTGTTGAGTGCGGCCTTCAGCTCGTCGAATTTCGACTGCTTTGCCACTATAACGACCTTTGTGAGCTTGCCGTTTTTCCTGCTTTCGCGCAGTGCGGGTATCTCTGCCGGGGCGGCCTCGGTCACGTCGGCAGCCGTTTCGGGTATGTCGGCCTCGAGCATCTCGGCGGAGAGAGGTACGGGAGCAAAGTTGGCGTATGCGCTCACAAGTCCGTGTTCGTGCTTGTCGAGGCCCTCGATCTCCTCTATCCTGGAGGCGCGCAGTCCGCAGGTGTGTTTGAGCAGCATGAACAGCCCCGTCATCCATACTATCGTCCACGCGGCTATGCACACGATGCCCATCAGCTGAACGCCCAGCATATTGAATCCGCCTCCGTAGAACAGTCCGAGCTGTTCGGAGAGCACGTTGCCCGCTTCGTCGGTGACGGGGTTGATGCCGCAGGAGAAGAGGCCGACGGCTATCGTGCCCCACAGCCCGTTGACGCCGTGCACGGCTATGGCGCCCACGGGATCGTCTACGTGCAGCTTTTTGTCGATAACTTCAACGGCTACGTCCACGAGTATGCCCGCAACCAGACCTATGAAGAACGCGCCCGCCACGTCAACGTTGGCGCAGCCTGCTGTCACCGCCACAAGTCCCGCAAGCGAACCGTTCAGGGTCATCGAAACATCGGGCTTTTTGTTCTTTATCCACGTGAACACCATAGTGGAGATGGTGCCCGTCGCGGCGGCAACGGTGGTGGTCACGAGCACCTGGCCCAGCTGAGCCATGCCGGAGGTCGCCGCGCCGTTGAAGCCGTACCAGCAGAACCAGAGGATGAACACGCCGAGCGCGCCCACCGTAAGGTTGTGTCCGGGCACGGCGCGTACATATTTCGCCTCGCGCCTCAAAAGTGTGGGCCTGCCGTCCTTGTCGAGGTACTTGCCGTAGCGGGGGCCGAGGATGAGCGCGCCTATGAACGACGAGATGCCGCCCACCATGTGAATGAGCGAGGAGCCCGCAAAGTCCACATAATATACGCCCGCGAATTCGTTGGTAAGCCAGCCGCCGCCCCATACCCAGTGCGCTTCGATGGGATATACCACCGCGCTTATTACAAGCGAATAGATGCAGTAGGAGAGGAATTTGGTGCGCTCTGCCATCGCGCCGGAGACGATGGTGGCCGTGGTCGCGCAGAACACAAGGTTGAAGAAGAACGTCGACCAGTCGTAATTTGCAAAATCGGTGAAGATGTCAAGGTTGGGTATACCCACCAGTCCGAACAGCGCGTCCTCGCCCATCAGCAGCCCGGCGCCGAGCAGCACGAATACAATTGTGCCCAGGCAGAAGTCGAGCAGGTTCTTCATTATGATGTTGCCGGCGTTCTTTGCGCGGGTAAAGCCCGTCTCTACCATGGCGAAGCCCGCCTGCATGAACCATACCAGTATGGCGCCGATCAGAAACCACACGCCCGTCGATCCGAAGATGTCCATAAAAAGTTACCTCCAATAGTTTTCATATTCCCGCGAGGGGAGTCCCGTGCGGAGCGTGCGCCGCGGGACAAAAAATAAAGGCGCGGCACAGAATCCGCCCTTTTCCGGGTGAGTTCTGCGCAACGCCTTTGTTGCCGATTTATATTTCGCATTATAAACACGCGGTTTTGTTTTGTCAATCAAACGGGATAAATTGCCGCTATCACCAATTTGAATACGGTATATTTGCTCCGCTTATATTGGCGCGCCGCCGCGTTCATTGCGGCATATATGCGGGTATATCTGTTTGATCGTCCGCCGTGCGGCAGGGTGTTCGCCCGCGCGGAAGATATCCGCGGCGCTCCGTTGCGGTGTGCATATTTTATGCATAAAAAATTTTTTATGCAATTCCAAAAAATCGGAGTGCCGTTCTCAAAAACTGCCACACCTCTGTGCTATAATGTGGAAAAATATCTTACAGGAGGAAGATCAATGTCAAAAAACAAGTACCTCGGCACGGTTTCGGCGGTCGCACTGCTGTTCATGCTGTTATCGCTGCGCCTGTACTACGCCGCACTCGTGTGGTCGGATATCTTCTGGATAATCACGGGCGTGTTCGCCATCGCGGCGGGCGGGTTTGCCGTGTTCGCCGTAATATGGCTGGCGCGCACCGGCAGGCGGCTGATGGTAAACATAGGCACGGGCGTCGTGCTCGCCGTCACCCTGCTGATATGGGCGTTTTACTGGGCGGATTACGACGCCGTGGCAAGCGACTTTTTCGAGGATATGTATATCAGCTACGGCTTTACGGGCGGCTCGGGATATGCGGACGCGGCGCTCTCGTCCATTTTTACCGCGCTCGGCATAGGCGGCTTCTATTATGCGGGCGCCTTCATCGTTCCGGAGCAGAACGGCAAGGACGCCGCGGGCATTGCCTACATGTGGGCGGGACTGTTCATGTGCGCCGCGCTTCTCATAGCCGGTTACCGCATGCCGCTCATGTACATAACTCTCGCCGTGCTGCTCGGGCTGTTCCTGCTGCTGTTCCGTGCGCTGCCCGGGTTCGGCCGCCTGCCGCTCATAACAGTTGCCGCAGCGGCGTGGCTCGCTTGCCTTGCCATGTTCATAGTTGAAATGGCCGCATGGGGCTACGAAATCAACTTTGCGCTGCTGACCGGCATTGTCGGCGGCATAGTATATGCCGTGTGCGCGGCTGTGTTCCGTACAAGGGACAACCGCCCCGCACCGCAGTCCGGGCGCGCCGCAGAGACGAAAAACCGCTTCGAAGAGCTCGCCGCCCTGCGCAAGCTCAAAGACGAAGGCATCCTCTCCGAAGAGGAATTTCAGGCAGAAAAGAAAAAGATTCTGGGGGAATAAGTCATGTTCAACAAAAACGACCATACGTTGCTCGTCATCCGCATAATAATCAACGTCGTGTGCATAGCGGGCGCCGTCCTCGGCGTGATAGCCGGCATAGTGCTCTCCGCGCTCGGGGCCATTGAAATAGGCCTGCCCATTCTGTTCTGCCTGCCCTTCCTGTGCTGGATAGGCTGGCTCATCGGGCGCATTTCGCTCACATTCATGGCGGACGTAAAGTTTATCCGCAACAAGCTGTACGAGCTGGATAACAGCTACCTCGGCGTATTCCTTGCAAACCGCACAAGCGCCGCGCCGTCCTCGCCTGCCGCACCGGTGGAAGGCGGCTTCGACTATGCCGCAGTGGCGCAGCAGCTCATGCAGCTCAAAGCATTGCTCGACGACGGCACCATAACCCAAGAGGAGTTCGACCGCGAAAAGGCAAAACTGCTTAAAAACTGAGGCGGGCCTGAGGGGAGAGATTGCATATGAAGAGATATTATAAGGTGCTCGCCGCGGTGGCGGCATTGTGCGCCTGCTTCATCGCGGTAGCGGCTTGTACTCCGCGCGACAGTGAGTACAGGCAGATAGTCGAATGTGCGCAGGAGCTTAAATCAATGGCAAAGGATCCCGAATCGTTCTCCGTTTACGGTGAATGCACCTATGCCTATCAGTACGACGATATCGACGGTTATAGCAAGGAATACATAAGCATAGGTTACAGGGCGGTAAACGGGTTCGGCGTCTATCTTACCGACACGGCATACTTTGTGGATGGAGCATATGTGGGCAGCTACAGCGATTACTCCGATGATTCTTACGAGGACTGGTCCACTTCGCGCGCGCTTGACTTTCTGCAGGCGATCATAATCGAAACAGGGGACAGCTATTCCAAATCTTACGACGCGGAAACTGTAAATAGAGGTCTTAATTAAATTTCAGGAGGAAAAATTGTTATGAAAAAATTATTTATCGTTCCTGCGCTTGCGTGCGCTGCGGCGCTGATCGCCGCGGCGGGTTGCGGCGAGCGCGGAGGCGCCAGCGAAGAGGAGCAGTTCAATTCTGCAAAGGCAAAGTTCGATAACTACACGGTGGACGTGCAGATCAACTATTCCGAAGGCGGCGGCTATGAAAGCACGCTTATGGTAGACGGCGCCAATGGAATGGTAACCGGCAATTATATCGGCGAGGAAGAAGGCGAAAGCTATTATTATAAGGAAGAGGACGGCGAAGTATTTAACTATGAGGCTTCCGGTTGGGTACTTTTACGAAGTGCCGACACTATAGAGGAGGCCACATCGGAAGTCAACGGCTATGTGTATATGGTGGAAAATCTGTTCTATGACGACTTTGAAAGCGTCGACGGCGAACTTGTCGTAACGGACAAGGCGCTCGAAGCTTACAGCGAACAGTACGGCATGGACATATCCTCGTGCAGGGTAAAACTTTCCGGCAGCACGATAGCTTCCGCCACGGTGGTGGTCAATTACTACGGCGAGCGCATGGAAGTAAACTATTCTTTCAGCGACTACGGCACCACCGAAGTTGAGTTGCCCGAATAACAAACGGCATAAAAATGCGGCTGCCTGCGGCAGCCGCATTTTTTATGGCCGCGCTTTGCGGCGGTCATCTGAGTTTTTTCAGCAGCGAAAGGTCGGCGCTGCACAGCGCTTTCAGGTTTGCGGTTATCTTCTCCGCGGGCCAGTCCCACCATTTGATTGCCAGCAGCAGTTCAACGGTCTCGTCGTCGAACCGCCTGCGTATCGGCCTTATCGGGTTGCCGCAGGCTACCGTATAGGGCGCCACGTCCTTCGAAACTACGGAATTTGCGCCTATTATGGCGCCGTCGCCTATGTGCACGCCGGGCAGCACGGTCACGTTCTGGCCTATCCACACGTCGTTTCCCACAACGGTGTCGCCCTTTATGGGCAGATCGGCAAGGGAGGGGGTGGCGCTCTCCCAGCCGCCGCCCATTATGTTGAAGGGATAGGTGCTCGCCGAATTCATGCGGTGGTTGGCGCCGTTCATCACAAACTCCACGCCCTTGCCTATGGCGCAGAACCTGCCTATTATAAGCCTGTCGCCTATAAACTCGTAGTGGTGGGTGACGTGTTCTTCAAAGTTCTCCGCGCCCCCGTCGTCATCGTAATAGGTGTAATCGCCTACGATTATGTTGGGTCGGGTAATAACATTTTTTATATAGCACAGGCTGCGTATCTCTTCGTTGGGAAAGATGCTGTTCGGGTCGGGGCCGTATCGCATGGCGCGCTCCTCATAAAAAAGTCTGCATATATTTTAACATAAAAATTTTTGTGTGTAAACATATATTGCATAAATTTATCGGCGATTCGCCTTGGTATATGCCGCAACCACCGCATTTTGCACGCGGCTCAGCCTGCGAAATTTATTTCGATGTCGCCGTTGTTGCAGTCCGCGGAGAGCAATTTTCCGCCCTCTTTCTTATCCGTCGGCAGATTGCTCTCGCCCTTCTTTATGGTGCACTCTATCGCAAAATCGTCCATGCTGCCCGAAACGCTGCCCGTGATGTTGCCGTTCTTGGCTTTCAGCGCTATCGACTCGCCCGCACCGAGGTTCTCGAATGCGACGTCGCCGCCGTTGCAGTCCAGGCTCACGCTCTGCAAAAAGGTGAGTCCGGTCACGTTGATGTCCTCGTTGGTGGTTGCCGCCGAAAGGGAGTATATGGCGCCGTCGGGCACGCGCAGCTCTATCCTGCGGTACTCCGCCGCGGGCTTGAAGCCTATATAGTCCGTCCAGTCCTTGTCGTAAACCAGCCTCACCGTCAGCACGTTCTCTTCGGATACAGATATTTCAAGGTACTCCTTCTCGCCGTCGCAGTAGTATATGTGCACCTGCCCGTCCTCCGACGCCGTTATCTCCAGCTCCCTGTCCTCTGCGTCCACCTCGATCCGTTCTATCGCCTGTTCGCCCGAATGGTACTCCTTTTCCGTAAAGTTGTCGCCGCCGGCACAGCCCGCAAGCGCGAAGATCATCGGGCAGAGCGCCGCCGCGGCAGCAAGTAGTTTTTTCATGTTTATACCTCCCGGATACATGTTGACATTGTTGCTCTTTAAAGCTATAATGATGATAAACTTTTGTGTTACACAAATGTCAAGGAAAATTCAAGGAAATGGAAAAATTATTTTCGGTCAGCCGTGCGGCGAAGCTGGCGGGCATGACTGCGGAGGCGTTGCGCCACTACGACAGGATCGGCCTCGTGAAGCCGTGCAGGGTGGACGAATGGACGGGCTACCGCTACTATTCGCAGCAGGAGATAGTCCGCCTGAATACGGTAAAGGCGCTGCGCTGCATGGATCTTACGCTGGAAGAGATAAAGGAGATCCTCTCTTACGACGACTTCGGGAAGATAGTGGAGGCGCTGCGAAGGGCGGAGGCGGGCGCCGACGAGAAGATCGCCGAGCTAAATAGCGCCAGGGAAAGGATACGCCGCGCGCGCATGTATTACGAGGGCAAGGCTGGCGGCGAGGCGCAGGCCGCGGGGCACTGCCTGCGGAACTTCCCGCAGCGCGTCATACTGCTGTCGGATACGCTCGAAACGCCTTCGCTGGACAATCTGTGGAACTATCACCGCCACTTCTTCGCGCAGTTGCCGCAGGATATCAGGGACGATTTTGCGTTCGAGGATGCGGCGGGGGTCTATCTGGAGGACGGCAGTCAGCGGCTGTTTGCAGTGTGCACCCGATACCGCGCCGCCGACGGGCTTAAAGTGCTGCCGCAGGGCAGATGGCTCTGCGCGGACTGCACCGGTGACGACCGCGACAGCGTTACGGAGCAGCTTGCGGCCGCGGCGCTGGCGGATTACGGCGTTGCGCCGGGGTTTGCCGTGCAGATGATCGTCGTTTCGGGCATTCTGCAGTGGAACTATCAGGCGCAGGTGTTCATATCAGGATAATGCCGCGGCAGGGCTCGCTGACATGCCGAAAGCTGAGGAGGTCGGTTTTGGATTCTATTTGCGCGATGGTAATGGACGTCGGTTGCCTCACTTTTTGCCCTTATTGACAGCGTTGGCAATGTTGTGGTAGAATACAAGTACGACGCATGGGCAACCACGAGGCCGAAGTTTGGGTGTTTTTGCGGCTGCCGGAATCATGAGCAGTCCTGTTGCAGGACAAATAGTATTTGAAGTCGTATAGTTGGTTTTGGCATATATACTTCGGGTAATGTTTTTAATCGTCGGTGAGTAATTATTATGAAAGTAGTCAATGTACTTACAATAATTTTTTATTTGGTTTCTGTTGTATTGATTCCGATATCATGGTTTGATCTGGAAGGAAAAGTTATTATTACTGCAATAGGCTATGGCTCTTTGATTCTTGGTGGCTTAATGGTTTTATTGAAGGTATATCTAACTTTTAAGCAAAAAAAATCAAAGCACGATCGTGATAATAATAAAACTAGTTAATATGATTTAATGAATATGTTGCAGTTACTTTAGTGTCAAAAACAGCAGCCGACGATACCTCGTCGGCTATCGGAGTTTTGACTTTGTTTAATTAAATTTTATCGTTTTCTATTGTATTTCTGTTCTCTGTATGCTATAATAATCACAAGTTTGGAGATAGGTCGATCGATTAAAATACCAAATATAAATTAAAAACACTAACTGCATTTTGCCAAGAGCTTTTCAGTAGACAAAGGCGTGGCAGTAAGTCGGGTTAATTTATAATTTTTATTTTGATTTATCAGACCTGAATGAATGGGGATATGCTACCCTCATCGGGTCTTTTTCTATTCTCCAAGCAAATTTTAACCTTGGAGGTTTTTTATGTCGGATTTTAGCAAAATTGAACAAACTATCGGTTATACGTTTGAAAACAAAGACCTTTTACAACAGGCATTTGTCAGGAAATCGTATTCCGAAGAACATGGCGGGCAAAACAACGAAGTTTTGGAATTTATCGGCGACAAGGCGTTGGATTTTGCCGTTGTTCGCATTATGATGGAACAATTTGGCATTGTTACGGAAGATAAAGAATGGTCGGAGTTTAAGCTCCGAAATCCGAAGCACTTTCAAACAAGATACGGCGAAGGTAAATTCACCGATATCAAACAAGACTTGGTAAAAAAACAGGCTCTGTCAAAAGCGATGGATTCGCTCGGTTTTCAAAATTATTTGATTATGGGGCAAGGAGATACAAAGCAAAACCGGCAAGACAGCCTCTCTGTTAAAGAAGATTTGTTTGAAGCGATTGTCGGAGCCGTTGCTTTGGATTGCGGTTGGGACATGGACACGATTACCCGTGTCGTTGAATCTATGATCGATTTCGATTCATATTTTGAGAACGATTTGGAAAACAGCCAAAACAATGTGGCTTTGGTACAAGAATGGTTTCAAAAAAATGAAGGACGTCTTCCGCAATATCAGTATTTGAATGCAGCAGAAAATACTATCGGGGAGTCTTTTAACGGCGCTCACGAGAATGGCGAGGGATTATATAAGTGTCAGTTGATTTTTGAGCGAGAGTATTTTAACGGCTACGGAAACAACAATGCGGAGGCAAGAGAAAAGTGCGCGGAATGTTTTTATGACTGGTTGGAAGAGAACGGATATATTGTCGACCCGATTCTTGAAGCCGTGGGCGATCCGGACGAAAATCAATCAATACGACAACTAAACGAACTGTACCAAAAAAAGTTGATTTCAAAACCGATCTATACATTCAAACAAGGGTATGACGATAACGGGAGTGCGGTCTGGCGTTGCGAATGCCTTGTCGAAGAAAACGGCAGATCGTTTTACAACTATTCAAATTCCAAAAAGGAAGCGCAGCGTATGTCGGCATATGAATCGTTGCTTGATTTAATCGGTATGTACGAAGAGGAATAACATTTTGGGGCTTGCGAAAATTCCGCAAGCCCCTCGTTTTTTATTGTTTCAGATTCCAAGACAAAGAACCGCAAAGACCTGATAGACACGTTCATTTATAGGGTGATACTGTACGACGATAAAATGAAAGTGTTGTTCCACCTAAAAGGCGGGCAACAGGGCGAACTGCTCTTAAACCTGCTTTTCCCCGATTATCCCGACGGACACGGCGACGACGGCGAAATCGCCCAAAAAATGCCCGAAAATGAAAAAGAAACCGACAAAGCGATTTCTAATTCTGACATAAACGCAGAGTGTGCGTATACGTCGCGTTTGGTGGAGAT